>DASXZS010000078.1:0-1753 GCA_036501785.1 Acidimicrobiales bacterium
CCTGGCTTGAGCGGATCCCCACCGGCCGCCTGGTGGCGACCGAGGAGATCGCCGAGGCGGTGGCCTTCTTCGCCTCCCCCGACACCGGCAGCGTCACCGGGCAGGAACTGCTGATCGACGGCGGCCAGACGCTGAACACGATGTCGGTGACCGGTAGCGTGGTGCGCCACCGGCGCACGGGCCCGTGACCGACCTCGACGTGGGCGAGCTGATCTGCCGCGCCGACCGAGCTGCCGCGGGCGCCCGGCTCGTCGACCTCGAGCCGCTTCCGGGCGGGGTCTCAAGCCTCACCTACTCGGCGCACCTGGTGGGCGGCGACCCGGAGCCTGACAGGCAGGTGGTGGTCAAGGTGGCGCCGCCCGGTCTCGAGCCGGTTCGCAACCGTGACGTGCTGCGCCAGGCCCGGGTGATGAAGGCACTGCACCGCACCCCCGGGGTCAAGGTCCCGGGCGTCGTGTTCGAGGACGCCGGCTCACCGCCGTTCTTCGTGATGGAGTTCGTCGCCGGAGAGGCCTACGAGCCCAAATGGGACGTCAGCGCGGCGCCCCCGGTTCCGGCCACCGTCGACCGCCGGGCGCGGGCCGCCGCCGCGATGCTGGCCAGCCTTCAGGCGCCTGCGCCCGAGGCCGTGGGGCTGGCCGCCGAGCCGGTCCTCTCCCCCGCCGCCGAGCTAGACCGCTGGGCCGCCCTCTACGCCACCGTCGGCGACGAGCTGCGCGGCGACGAGGAGTCGCTGCAGCGCGCCCTGCGGGCGCACGTCCCGGGCCCGGTCCCGGCCCGCATCCTGCACGGCGACTACCGGATGGGCAACATGCAGTTCGACGGCGACCGGGTGGCGGCGATCATCGATTGGGAGATCTGGTCAGTGGGCGATCCGCGCCACGACGTCGCCTGGCTCATGGCCTTCGCCGACCCGATCCAGCAGCGCGCCGGCGACCGGGACGCCGCCAATCAAGCCGCCGCCGACGCAATGCCGACCGGCCGCGAGCTGCTCGACGAGTACCTGGCGGCGGCCGGGCAACGGGAGCCACCGCAGCTCGATTGGTTTCTGGCCCTCTGTTACTACAAGCTTGGAGCCACCATGTCGGTGCTGGCCAAGCGCAACCGGCGCCTGGCCGAGCCCGACCCGGGACTGGAGCTGATCGCCCAGACCACGCCGCCGATGATCGCGCGGGCGCTGGAACTTTTGGCGTAGGGCGGGGGTTCCGGCGGAAACGCAGCCAGGAAGGGGGCAGGTGCGTTCGGTGCCGGTGGAAAACGCACAATTCTGCACTCAACTGACGCCCGTTTCGGGGGTGGGCACGAATTTGTGCGGAAACCGGCCAATCCTGGACACGGCCGCCGAAACAGACCAGGGCGTGTGCAGAATTGAGGGTTTCCCTTCCTGCTTCGAAAGCTGTCGTTTACGCCGGCCACCCCGCCCCGGCAGGCGGACGGCCAAAAGCAGGTAGCCGACCTACACCGGCGAGGACGGCCGGGCCAGCCCCTCGGCCAGGTCTCCGAACCCGGGGGCGATCACGGCACCGGGCTGGGCGACCACCTCCTCGGCCACCAGGGCCTCGGTGGTCAGCATCAGCGCCGCGACCGAGGCGGCGTGCTGGATCGTCAGTCGCGTCACCCGCAGCGGGTCGATCACCCCGCTCTCGAACAGGTCGCCGAATTCTCCGGTGAGCGCGTTGAGCCCGTAGCCGGGCGGCATCGTCCGCACCTGGTCGATCACCCCCTGGCCGTCGAAGCCGGCATTGGCCGACAC
>DASXZS010000079.1:0-2639 GCA_036501785.1 Acidimicrobiales bacterium
GGCGAGGTGGATGGCGGCGGGGCCCTGCACGTCGGCCCTCGCAGCGCAGGCGCCCGGCCGGGGCCGGCGTGCTATGGCGTCGGCGAACAGGCGACGGTGACGGACGCGCACCTGGTGCTGGGGCGACTGGGCCCGCACGATCTCCTGGGAGGGGGCATGGCGGTCTCGGTGGACCGGGCCCGAGCCGCGCTGGGCGACATCGCGCAGGCGGCCCGATGCTCGGTCGAAGATGCGGCTCTCGGCGTCATCCAGGTCGCCAACGCCGGCATGGAAAAGGCGTTGCGCGTCATCTCCATCGAGCGGGGCCACGACCCCCGTCGCTTTACCTTGGTGCCATTCGGGGGGGCGGGGCCGCTGCACGCCTGCGAGCTGGCCAGCGCCCTCGGGATCCGTACCGTGCTCGTCCCCCCTCACCCTGGCGTGCTGTCGGCGCTCGGCCTGCTCCTCGCCCGCCAGCGCCGGGAACAATCGTTGACCGTCGCCGTGCGGTGCGGGGGGACGACCACCGGGGCGCTCGAGGCGGTGGTGGAGCGCCTCCGCGACGGTCGATCGGGAAGCGTGCGGCGCTGGGTCGACGTCCGCTACCCCGGCCAATCATTCGAGCTCTCGCTGACCCTGTCTCGCCTGGAGCCGGCCGTCATCGCGGCCGCCTTCCATCGACTGCACCAGCGCCGCTACGGCTTCTGCCGCCCCACGTCGGACGTCGAGATCGTCAACGTGCGGGTCAGTCTGGAGAAACCGGGGCCGGCCGGATCGTCGGTATTGGCCGGGCCCGTCCAGGCGTCCGGCCCGGCCGCGACCCGAGCCGTGTACGTGGACGGGGGTTGGCAAGAGGCCACCGTCGCGTCGCGCCGAGGTCTGCTCCAGGTCAGCGGGCCGGCCGTCGTTCGGCAGTACGACTGCACCGTCTGGGTGCCGCCCGGATGGTCCGGGCAGTCGGACCGGCAGGGCAACCTGGTGCTGACGGCGTGACGCCCTTCTCTTTGGAAATCTTTCGCCACCTGCTGACCGGCGTCGCGGAAGAGATGGGGGCCGCCCTCATGCGGGCGGCCTTCAGCCCCAACATCAAGGAACGACTGGACTTCTCGTGCGCGCTGTTTGACGACGGCGGGCGCCTCCTGGCGCAGGCGTCCCACATTCCCGTCCACCTCGGCTCCATGCCGGCGCTGCTGCGCTGGGTGCTCGACCATTGCGACCTGGCCCCGGGCGACGTCTGGCTGGCCAACGATCCCTTTCGCGGCGGCACGCACCTGCCCGACGTGACGGCCATCAGTCCGTTCTATCGAGGGGGGCGGCTGGTCGCGTTGGCCGCCAATCGCGCCCACCACTCCGACATCGGCGGCTCGACCCCCGGCTCCATGCCTCTGTCCGTCGACATCTTCCAGGAAGGCCTCATCCTGCCGCCCGTGCCCCTCTTTCGCCGCGGGCGTCGCCAGCAGGCGGTGTGGGATCTGCTGCTGGCCAACGTGCGCACCCCACAGGAGCGGGAGGGCGACCTCGAAGCGCAGGCCGCCGCCAACCGCATCGCCCACCGCCGCCTGGCCGAGACGTTCGACCGTTACGGCGAAGCCTGGGTGGCGCAGCACCAGGAGGCCATCCTGGAGTACTCGGACCGGCTGACCCGAGCGGCGCTGGCCCGACTGCCGGAGGGCACGTGGCGATTTGAAGACGAGCTGGAAGCTGCCGACGGCGGCGCCATTCCGATTCGGGTGGCCGTGACCCTGGGACAGGGCGAGGCGGTGTGCGACTTCACCGGCACGGCGCCCCTCGGGCACCATTGCCTCAACGCCCCCCGCAGCGTGACCGAGGCCGCCGTCTACTATGTGTTCCGCTGCTTGACCGGCGACCATGTGCCCCCCAACGACGGCTGTTTCCGTCCCATCCGCGTGGTCATTCCACCCGGCTGCCTGCTGGCAGCCGAGAGCCCTTTCGGGGTGGCGGGGGGCAACGTCGAGACGTCGCAGCGAGTGGTGGACGTCGTGCTGGGCGCGCTGGCGCAGGCCATGCCCGAGTGCATTCCCGCCGCCAGCGCCGGGACCATGAACAACCTGTCGTTTGGGGGCGATGCACCACTGCCTTTCACCTACTATGAAACCATGGGGGGCGGGTGCGGAGCCAGTGCGGAAGGCCCGGGCCGGAGCGCGGTGCAGACCCACATGACCAATACCCGCAATACCCCTGTCGAAGCGTTGGAAATGGCGTTCCCGGTGCGGGTGAGACGATACGCGGTGCGGCGCGGAAGCGGCGGCGCGGGCCGCTATCGGGGCGGAGACGGCCTGGTACGCGAGCTGGAGTTCACATCCCCGGCCCGGGTGACGGTTCTATCGGACCGACGACAGGCAGGGCCATGGGGGCTGCAGGGCGGATCGCCGGGCGCACCCGGCCGCAATCTATTGAACGGACAGCCTGTGCCGGGCAAGACCACCCTCGACGTCCAGCCCGGCGACGTGCTCACCGTCGAGACCCCCGGCGGCGGAGGCTTTGGAATCTCTAATTGAAGGAAATTCAAAAGTAGCCGCCAAGTGGAACCCGGCCGGGCTGGGGCGGTTATGGGTGGTATTGGGGTCCGGTTGAGGTGAGCACCATGTGGAGACCCAGGTCTCGTCCGACTCGTTCGTGGGTGTCGTGGGTGCTGCTCT
>DASXZS010000080.1:0-2084 GCA_036501785.1 Acidimicrobiales bacterium
CACCCCGGCCGCGACCCCGACCGCGACCCCGGCCGCCGCCCCGGCCGGCCCCTCCGCACCGGCCGCCGCCAAGCCGCGGCCCCGGCGGCCCCTGCTCGGCCTGCGCCGGTGGGAGACCGCAGCCCTGTGCGCGGCCGAAGGCCTCGCCCCTGTCGACGACCCCAGCAACCGGGACGCCCGGTTTCGCCGCAACCGGGTCCGAGCCGAGGTCCTCCCCCTCCTGTCCGACGTGGCCGACCGGGACCTGGTCCCGGTCCTCGCCCGTCAGGCCGCGCTGCTCGCCGCCGACGCCGACCTGCTCGAGTCGTTGTCCGCGAGCCTCGAAGCTACCGACGCCCGCGCCCTGCGGGCCGCCCCCCGGCCCCTGGCGCGCCGAGCCGTCCGGCGGTGGTTGCGCGGCGCCGGCGCCTTTACCGACGCCGAATGTCACCCTCCGTCCGCGGCCGAAGTGGCGCGGGTCCTCGCCGTGGCCGACGGGGAGGTCCAGGCCTGCGAGCTGGCCGGCGGGCGCCGAGTCGAGCGGCGCGCCGGGCGTTTGCGCGTGGCGGCCCGGTAGGGTCGACCGGTCATGATCGAGCCCGGGACCGCGCCCTCTCCAAGCCCGGCCGCGCCCCCCCTGGAGGATGCGGCCGTGGGCGAGGTGGTGGTCTCCCAGTCCGACCTGCAGCGCCGGGTTCGCCAGCTGGGCGAGCAGATCACCGCCGACTACGCGGGCCGCCCGCCGCTGCTCGTGGGCGTCCTCAAAGGGGCCTGTTTTTTTCTGTCGGACCTGGCCCGAGCCATTGACCTCCCGGTGGAGATCGACTTCATGGCGGTGTCGTCGTACGGGAGCGCCACCCACACCAGCGGGGTGGTGCGCATTCTCAAGGACCTCGACCTGGATCTGACCGGGCGCCACGTGCTCATCGTCGAGGACATCGTCGACTCCGGGCTCACCCTGTCGTACCTGCGCCGCAACCTGGCCGCCCGCCACCCGGCCTCGTTGGAGGTGGTGGCTCTGCTGATCAAAGACGGGCTCCAGTCCGTCGACCTCGACCTGGCCTATCAGGGGTTCCGGATCCCGCCCGAGTTCGTGGTCGGCTACGGGCTGGACGCCGCCGAGCGCTACCGCAACCTGCCATACATCGCGGTCTACAAGGGAGCGCCCGGAGATTCGAGACTCGGGGCTAGCCTGGAGCCTTCATGAGGAAGGCCCTGCGAAGCCCGGTCGCGTACGTGCTGCTCGCGGCGGTCCTGGCCCTGTTGATCTTCAACCTGGTGCGCTCCGGGCCCAGCCCCAAGAGCATCGCCCTGGGCGACTTCGAGCGGGACCTGACCGTCCCCGGCCAGGTCGTCAGCGCCACCATCCACGACGGCAGCGATCAGGTCACGGGCAAGCTCAAAGACGGCACCAGCTACGTCGTCCAGTACCCCGACCGGCTCACGTCGGAGCTGACGGACAAGATCACCACCGCGGTCCCGGGCGCCAAGGTCAGCCACTCCCACTCCAACGCCTGGCTGTCGTTGCTCGTCAACTACGGCTTCATCGTGCTGCTGTTCGGGCTGTTCCTCTTCCTGGTCAACTCCCTGCAGGGCGGCGGCTCCCGGGTCATGCAGTTCGGGAAGGCCAAGGCCAAGACGGCGGGGAAAGACCAGCCCAAGGTGACCTTCGCGGACGTCGCCGGCGCGGACGAGGCGGTCGCCGAGCTCCAGGAGATCAAGGAGTTCTTGGAGGCGCCAGGCCGGTTCCAGGCGCTCGGGGCCAAGATCCCCAAAGGCGTCCTGCTCTTCGGCCCTCCTGGCACCGGGAAGACGCTGCTGGCGCGGGCCGTGGCCGGCGAAGCGGGGGTGCCGTTCTTTTCTATCTCCGGGTCGGACTTCGTGGAGATGTTCGTGGGGGTCGGGGCCAGCCGGGTGCGCGATCTGTTCGAGCAGGCCAAGGCCAACGCCCCGGCGATCGTGTTCATGGACGAGATCGACGCGGTCGGCCGCCACCGTGGCGCCGGGCTGGGCGGCGGCCACGACGAGCGTGAACAGACCCTCAACCAGCTCCTGGTGGAGATGGATGGGTTCGACGTACGCGGGGGGGTCATCCTGATCGCGGC
>DASXZS010000081.1:0-3721 GCA_036501785.1 Acidimicrobiales bacterium
GACGACGGCGCGTCCGGTGGGTCGCGGCCGCCCTGGTTCGCCGATCCCGATGCCCGAGCCAACGGCTGGGTGGTGAGCAACGACCACCCGGTATGGGGGCGGCTCGACCAACCCGGTGGCCTGGTCGACCTGTCGCTCACCCCTCGCCGAGTCCCCGGACCGCCACCGATCGTAGGTGCCCACACCCGCGACGTGCTACGGGAGATCGGCTATGGCGACGACGAGATCGAACAGCTGCATGCCGACCGGGTGGTGGCCTGGTGAGACAGGGTGGTGACGACGTGGTGACCAGCCCGACCGTGAGCCCGACTCGCGGTACCCGACAGGAGGCCTGACCGAACGTGTTCGACGACCTCGATCCCGATACGACGTACCCGCCGCTGCCGGCGCCCGACGAGCTCACCCGGTTCTTCTGGGAGGGCGTGGCCGCCCGGCGCCTCATGATCCAGCGCTGCGACCAGTGCGGCTTCTACATCCACTGGCCCCGGGTGGCATGCCGGAATTGCCTGTCGACGTCGCTCACCCCCGCCGAAGTGTCCGGCCGCGCCACCTTGACAACGTGGACGTTTCCCAGCCAGCCGTCCGATCCCTGGTTCCAGGGGCACCTGCCCTACGGCCTGGCGGTGGTCGAGCTCGTCGAGCAGGCCGGGCTGAAGATGGTCAGCAACCTCGTCGACTACGACCGGGACGCCCTGCGCATCGACATGCCGGTGACGGTCACCTACCGCGAGGTCGCCCCCCGCCTGACGCTGCCCCTGTTCGCACCTGCCCTCACGGGCGCATGAGGGACCCGAGGAGAGACCAGCCGTGCCCAACCCGCTAAACCAAGTCGCCGTCGCCGGCGTGGGATTCTCCGACGTCGGCCGGCGCCTGCCGCTTTCGGATGACCAGCTGGTCTATCAGGCCATCCGCGCCGCCATGAACGACGCCGGGATGGCACCGGCGGACATCGACGGCATCGCCACCATGGGCGGCAACGCCATGGCGATGGGCCAGCTCATGGGGATACTGCCGCTCAATTACTTCTACAGCTCCACGCTGCTCGGGCCGGCCTTCGTCGAGCCGGCCATCATGGCCATCTCCTCGGTCGCGTCGGGCCTGGCCCACACGTGCGTCGCCGTCCGGCTGATCCGCATGTTCGGTGGCGCCAACCGGCCGGCGGCGAGCGAGCCCGCCAGTGGGCCCATGCGAGTGTCCGGTGACGGCCAGTTCTCGGCCCCGTTCGGTGCCGGGGCGGCCGGGGCCACCATCGGCGCCTTCCAGATGCAACGGCACATGCAGCAGTACGGGACCACCTACGAGCAGTTCGCCGCCAACGCCGTCAACGCCCGTTACCACGCCACCCTGCACCCCGAGGCCATCTTCCGCGACCCGCTGACCGTCGAGGACTACCTCAACTCTCGGTTCGTGTCCGAGCCGCTCCGGTTGCTCGACTGCGACTATCCAGTCGACTCCGCCGCCGCGGTCATCTTCACCACGTCCGAGCGGGCCGCGGACTGGCAGCAGAAGCCGGTGCGGGTCGAGTCCTATGCCCTGTCCGCCATCCGCGACTTCGACATGTCGCTGATCGACGATTTTACCTGGAACTCACCCGCCCACTGTGCCGAGGTGCTGTGGTCCCGGACCGACCTGAAGCCCTCCGACGTCGACACCGTCCAGCTCTACGACGGGTTCTCGATCATCACCTTCGAGTGGCTCGAGGCCCTGGGATTCTGCGGCCGCGGCGAGGCCGGCCCCTTCGTGGAGGCGGGCAACACCCGCCTGGGCGGGAAGCTACCGCTCAACACCGATGGCGGGGCGTGCAACTTCGGCCGCCGCCACGGGGCCAACTTTTGCATCGAGGCGGTCCGCCAACTCCGCGGCGCGGCCGAAGACCGTCAGGTGCCCGACGCCGAGGTGGCCATCTGGAGCAATGCAGTCGGCTGCTTCGCTGGGGCGGTCATGCTCACCGCGACCTAACCGGCGGCCCGGCCAGCGTCGGCCCCATCATTCCACGGCCGCCAGGGCCGCAACCCCCGAACCCCAGGCGTGGATGCGGGCCCAGAAGAGGTGGCGGGTGCTGGCGAAGTTGTGCATGTGGGCCATACGGGGGCACACGAAGAGGGACACGTCCCGCGAGCTGCGGAAGGCGAACGGCTCCATCCACGGGTTGGGCACCACGTCCCGCTCGCCCATGGCCAGCAAGACCGGCACGGTGATGGCCGCCGCCTCGGTGGCCACCGTCCCTGGGGCGACCATGTAGATCCCGCACGACGGGGTGGTTGCCGATCGCCAGGACGGTAACCCCTCGGTGCTGCCGGCGGCGGCGCCCATGTCCGCGGCCACCATCTCGGGCGGCTCGTCGTCGAAATGGAACGCCCACTGGAAGGGATGTTCGCTGGCGGCCGCGGCCGCCTGCTCGAGCGACTCCTGCCCGGCCAGGGTCGGCCCCGCGGCGGCCGCCAGGGCGGCCGCGTTGAGCGGCGCCGCGGTCTCCAGGTCCGCGCCCCGCATCATCCAGGGCCACACCGCCGGCGGGCCGCCGGGCCGGCTGGGCACGACCGTGTGAATGCCGCTGAAGCCGAGGGCGGCGATGCCGTCGAAGGTGCCGTGCTGGCCTTGCAGCACGATGGTGAAGCACCCGCCCATCGACTGGCCGATCCCGAGCGAGGTGACCTCAGGGACCGCGGGGTAACCCTCCAGGAGAGTGCCGGCCGCCAGCCGGGCCAGGACCTGCTCCACCGTGGCCTTGTTGCCCCGAGCCACGTTGTCGTAGTTGAGGACATTGCCCTCCGGCACCGTCGAGTCACCGAAGCCCAGGTGGTCGGACGCCACGAAGATCCAGCCCCGCGCCGCGTGCCACCCGGCCTGGCCGCCGCCCTGGTCGCGCGGCATGTCGAAGGTGTAGTACCGGCGCGAGTAGCCGCCACCGGGAAAGGCGAAGCACACGATCGGGGACTCGCCGAGGTCGTCGGGCTCGGGCAGGACCACGGTCGCCGCGGTCCGAGCCGGGATGCCGATGGCGGCCTCGTCCGTGACGTCGATCTCCAACTCCACTGGCCCGCGCATCTCGTACCCCCCTGGTTGTCGTTCGGTTGGACCCAAGTGTGGCCCAGCCGCGGTCGGCCGCGCCACGGCGGGACGGGTCGGCCCGATTGTCGTGGAGTTCCCCTTCAGGCGGACTAGTCCCACCCCGCCGGCTTGTCAGCGCCGGCCAGGTAGGTGCGCCACCACCGTGCCGGCGTCGGCGAGCGAGCGAAACACGTCGTTGAGGTGGGTGCACGACACCGGCCCGCGGCTCACCTCGCGGACGCGGGTGCGCAGTTCGGACACCGGCAGGCCGAGGAGGAGCGCCGCGCTCCCCGCCGCCACCGGGCAGTCAGTCGGGAAGGGCAAAGAGCGGGGATCGGCGTGGATGGCCGTGATGGTCAACTTCACCGGGTCGAGGGTGGCGGAGACCGCGTACTCGTGCACCACCTGCTCGGTGCATTCGGGGTCGGGGTCGACCGCGGTGTCGCGGAACATGGCGTCCAACCCGACCGCATCGCCGTCCATCCATATGTCCGGGCGCCGGGCCCGGATGCGGCCCCAGCCCTAGCCGAGCATGATCCGAGTCAGCTCCGGTCGGGCCCCGCGCGCCACCTCGCGAATGGCCCGCACGACCGGGGAGTCATCCTCGGGCCGCCACAGCAGGAACTCCCTGGCCATCCCCCCGTATTCGACGAGCGGCCGCACCACGATG
>DASXZS010000082.1:0-8349 GCA_036501785.1 Acidimicrobiales bacterium
CACCGTGCTGGACCCAGCGCACCACGGTGTCGGGCCCGGCGACGACGGACCGGATCTCGTCATAGACCGCCGCCGAGTCGGTGGCGATCAGGATGTCGGGCACGGGCGCAGGGTAGCGCTACCGCCTGCATGGGTACCATCCTGGAGATGCCGCCGGTGGCGGTTCGGGAGGTCGTGTGCTCACCATCCAGCAAGACGAGACGCCGGAGGGCTATACGATCTGCCGACCCGTCGGCGAGCTCGACGCCTTCACCGTGAGCCAATTCCGCCAGGCGCTCGCGGAGATGGCCAGCAGCAGGCGGCTCCTGATCGACATGTCGGGCATCCCGTTCGTCGACTCGGCTGGGCTGGGGGCCCTCATCGGCGGTATCCGGCGGACCCGGGAGCTGGGTGGCGACGTCGCCGTGGCCTGCAACCGGCCCACGCTCGTCCGGCTGCTGCGGACGACCGGCTTCGATCGCATCGTGACCGTGACGGAGACCATCGAGGAAGCGGCCGCGGCCCTGGAGAAGAACGTCCCGGTCGAGGAATAGGGCCCCCGCGAGCGACCGGCCGGGGGCCGCCCGAGGTTTTTCTGGCCACTTGATTTTCTTCGCTACGACCGCCACATGTCAGGTGCTTGTGGTCCCGAAGAAAGTAAAGCGACCAAGAAACAGATGTGAAAGTCAATAAATAACACTGAAAGTTGCTAAGATGTGGCGAGAGGGGCCGCCGGTTGGCCGCCGGCGTCGAACAGCCACCGGCCCACCTCGGTCAGGCCGGCGATGTCGTGGATGTCGTCGGCCAGGAAGGGGACCCGGATCACCGGGGCGCCCGGCAGGCGTTCGGTGAGCACCGCCACGTGCTGGTCCTCCCGGCTGGCGACCCGGTCGAGGTCCGCCAGGTTGGTGGCCAGGGCCGCCACCCCGGCCCCGCCGGCCCCGGCCCCGCCGGCCCCACCGCCCGGGGCCGGATCCCAGCCCGCCGGCACGGGCCCGAAGGCCGGGAACATCCGGTTGAGGACCAGCACTTCCACCCGCCCAGACGACTGCATCAGCCGGTCAGCGAAGAACAGAGCCTCCTCGACCGCGTCCCGGCGGGGTGCCGCCACCACCACGAAGGCCGTGCCCCCATCTACGAGGAGCTCCTCCACCTTGGCCGCCCGGTCGCGAAAACCCTGCTCCATGCCCTCGAACGCCGAGAAGAACGCCACCGCGTCGGCGACGATCGCCCCGCCGACGACCTTGGAGATGGTCCGCAGCAGCATCTGGGTGGCCACGCCGATGGCCCGCAGGCTGGCGCGGGTGGGCATCATCAGCAGCCGAAAGATGCGGTTGTTGAGAAACCGCATCAGCCGCCCGGGCGCGTCCAGGAAGTCCAGGGCGTGGCGGGTCGGGGGGGTGTCGACGACGACCAGGTCAAAACGACCCTCCCGATGCAGCTCGTACAGCTTCTCCATGGCCATGTACTCCTGGGTGCCCCCGAGGGCGCCGGAGATGTTGCGGTACAGGCGGTTGTCGAGGATGGCTTGGGCCTGCTGTTCCGAGCCGGCGTGGCGGACCACCACGTCGTCGAAGGTGCTCTTGGTGTCGAACATCAGGGCCCACAGCTCGCCATTTGGCCCCCAGGCACCGGGCACCTGGTGCGCCTCGTTGGTGAGGTCGGCCAACCCGAGGGCATCGGCCAGCCGCTTGGCGGGGTCGATGGTGACCACGCAGGCCCGGCGGCCCAGCCGGGCCCCCTGGACCGCGATGGCAGCCGCGATCGTCGTCTTGCCTACCCCGCCCGGGCCGGCGCAGATGATGATCTGGCGCTCGGCGGCAAGCCGGGCCAAGGCGCTCACGGGCGCACCGACCCGCCGGCACCCCCGGCCGCTTCCCCCACCGTTCCCACCGTTCCCACCGTCCCCACCGTCCCCACCGCCGCCAGCTCCCGCCCCAGGACCCCGGCCAGGGTCTGCACGTCGGCCGGCCCCAGCTCGGTAGTGAACAGGAACGGCAGCCGCAGCTGGGGCAACGGCAGCATGTCCGCCAGGCGCGCCACCTGGGCGTCCTGCAGCTGCTGGCGTTGGCGGCGGAAGTCCGCCGCCCGCACCAGCAGTTCGACCTGCTCGGGGGACAGGTCCAGGCCGTCGGCCTGCAGCGCCGCGGCGGCGTCTGCTGGCAGATCGAGGTAGGGCCACATGCCGTTGACGACGATCGGCGCCAGCTGCACGCCGGCGCGGTCCTCGAGGTGGAAGGCGGTGGCGGCGGCCTCGTTGACCGGTGTCTCCTCGGGCAGGGTGACGAGCATCACCTGGCAGCGGGCCGGGTCGCCGAGCAGGCCGATGACGTCCACGGCCTGGGCCCGGATGGGTCCGACCGCGGCGGCGTCGAGCAGGCCGTAGGCGCTGGCCAGGAAGCTGACCGCATGCCCGGCGGCCGGGGCGTCGACCACGATGAAGTCGGGGGCGCCGGCGGCGCCCGAGGCGCTGAGCTGCTCGAGCTGCTTGACCTTGCCGAGCACCAGGATGTCCTTGATCCCGGGCACCGCGGTGGCGACCACGTCCAGGGTGCCGGTGGCGATCAGCCGCTTGGAGATCCGGTGCATCCCGCGGTCCTCCAGGTACTCGACGAGGGCGTCGTCGGGGGTGAGGGTGCGGGCCCGGACCGGCGCCGACCCGGGCCCCGACGCCCCGGCTGCCATCAGGACGGTCTCCTGATAGGTCAGCGGATCCGGCCGGCCGAACAGCGCCGGCAGCCCGCTCTTGCCTTCCACCTCCACGATCAGGGTGTCGAGCCCGGACCGGGCGGCCAGGTAGGCCAGGGCGGCACTGACCGTGGTCTTGCCCACCCCACCCTTGCCGGCGACGATGGTCACCCGGGCGGGCGGGGTAAACGGTGCGGGATCCACGGGCCTCCCAACGGCGACGACACTGGGACTACTGAGGCTCAACTCGAACGGCGGGGCAGCCTCGGCGCGGACGATGAAGGGCTGCGATGCGTGAGGCTCAGCTAGACCATCAGGTTACCCAGGGCCGCCCGTCGCGCGGCTGCAAGAGGAAAGTGCTGGTCAGGAGGGTGGGATCCGGAAGATTCCCCCTGATTTCCCCTTGTTGGCAGCCGAAGGTAGGAGTACCTTGCACCTCAGAGCAAGGGGGGATCGCGTGAGCGTCCAGCATCTTGAGGATCTATGGCAAGCCAAAGCGGCGTGTCGCGGGCCGCATACGGCGCTGTTCTTCCCGCCCTCCCACTTCGAGCGCAAGGACGACAAGGAGTTCCGGGAGGCCAAGGCCAAGTCCATCTGCGCCACCTGCCCCGTGAAGCGCCCCTGCCTGGACTACGCCCTGCGCATCAGGGAACCTCATGGCATCTGGGGCGGGCTCAACGAGGTGGAGCGCCGGGAACTGCTCGCCCGCTGATTCGGCACACCAGGCGGCCGTTACCTCGCCGACACCTGAAATGTGCTCGAGCGCAGGGCCCCGGTAACGTGCCGGTGATGGCCAAGCAGGAGCCTGACGACCACTTGACGTGGGATTCTGTCGTTGTCGACGGTCGCCGGGTCAACTACGGGGTGGCGGGCAGCGGGCTTCCCGTGTTGTTCATTCACGGGTGGGCGCTAGGGCAGCACGCCTACAAGCGGGCCCTCAAGCGGCTGGTCCGGTTGGGCTGCCAGGTGTACGCCCCGGCCCTGCCGGGGTTCGGCGGCTCCAGTGCCCTGCCCGTCGAGGACACCAATATCGCCGGCTACGCGGCGTGGGTGAACGCCTTCCTCGACGTGGTCGGCGTGCACGAGCCGGTGTTCGCGGTGGGGCACAGCTTCGGCGGCGGGGTCGCCACCAAGCTGGCCCACGACTTCCCCGACCGCGTCGGGTACCTGGTGTTGATCAACTCGGTCGGCGGCGGGACCTGGTTGCAGGCCGGCAACAAGGTGCGGTCCATGGCGGAGCGACCGTTGTGGGACTGGGTCGTCCATTTTCCCTGTGACTTGATCATGAACCGGGGCATGATCGCCACCCTGACAGCCGTGCTCGAAGACGCCATCCCCAACATCGTCAGCAACCCGGTCGGCGTCTGGCGGGTGGGCATGCTGGCCCGGCGGGCCGACCTGACCGCCGACCTCGCCGACCTGAAGGCCCGGCGCCTGCCGGTGCTGGTGCTGTGGGGGGAGGGTGACGGGATCATCCCGCGGGCCAGCTTCGAGGCCCTGTGCGCCGCGGTCGGCTCGGCCGGGAAGGTGGTCGCCGGGCGGCACTCCTGGCTGCTGGCTGACCCCGACAGCTTCGGCGAGGTGATGGCCAACTCGGTGACGGTGGCCCGGGCGGCCCGGACGGCCGACCCGAAGCGGTCGACGAGGGCCCCCAAGATCGTGGCCCTGCGGCCCACCCGTGGCCCTCGGGCCGCCGCCCGCTGAAACCTCGGCGGTGACCTGGCGGGTCGTGTGCCAGCGGCAGGACATCCCCGCGGACCGGGGCTGGCCGGTGCAGGTCGGTGGCGAGTCGATCGCGGTGTTCCGGGTCGGCCGCGACGTGGTCGCCGTCGCCAACGTGTGCCTCCACGTCGGCAACCCCATCGACGACGGATTCGTGGCCGGCGGCTGCGTCACTTGCCCATGGCACGGCTGGCGGTACGACCTGCGCACCGGCCAGCACCTGACGCTGTTCGGCCGGCGGGCCGGGTTGCGTACCTACCCGGTCCGCACCGACGGGGACGACGTGCTGGTCGACGTGGACTAGGACAAAGAGGTCCCCCCGGTCGCCGGGTGCCCCAGCGGTAGGGGTCGGGTGCGCGAAGCTGACCCGCCGATGCGCCTGTTCTGGAGGGTCGTCAAGACAATCTTCAGCTCGCTGTTCCTGGCCATCGTGGCCCTGGTGGGCGCGCCGGCGGCGTTCGGGGTCACCGTCCTGGCCGGCCTGATCTTCCTGCCCCTGCCGGCCACCATCCCCATCCCCAAGCCCAACCCGGCCATCCTGCCCTCCGTGCTCTACGACCGCTACGGGCACCAGATCGCGGTGCTGCAGCAGTACGACCGCAACGTGCCGTTCAACGAGGCCGACGTCCCTCAGGTGCTCAAGGAGGCGGTCGTCGCCGACGAGGACCGCAACTTCTACCATCACGGCGGCGTCGATCTGCGGGGCACCCTGCGGGCCGCGTACGACGACATCCGCCACTCCGGCCCGCTGCAGGGTGGTTCGACGATCACCCAGCAGTACGTGAAGCTGGCGTTCACCAACCAGCAGCGCACCGTGGTGCGCAAGGTCCGCGAGGCCATCCTGGCCAGCCAGCTCGACCGCCAGGCCAGCAAGGACGAGATCCTCTACCGCTACCTGACCGTCGTCTATTTCGGTGACGGCAACACCGGCGCCGGCGCCGCCGCCGAGAACTACTTCCACGTCCCGATCTCGGCCTTGAACGCCTCCCAGGCAGCCACCCTGGCCGGGCTCATTCCCGCCCCGAGCGCCCGGGCGCCCCGAGAGAACCTGGCCGATGCGGAGACGGCCCGGGAGCTGGTGCTGGCCGAGATGCACCAGCAGGGCTACCTGACGCTCGCCCAGTACCACACCGCCTTGGCCCAGAAGCTGGTGCTGGTGCCCGCCGGCGGGGTGGCGCCGGCCGGGCGTACGGCCATCTACCCCCTGGAGGCTGCCCCCACCGCCTACCCCGACTTCGTCAGCTACGTGGTGGACTGGCTCAAACAGCACTACTCCGATGCCCAGATCTACGGCGGCGGGTTGCGGATCCAGACCACCCTCGATCCCACCGTGCAGGCGGAGGCCTATGCCGCGGTGCGCAATACGTTGTCGGGGACGAGCGACCCGCTGGAGATGGCGCTGGCCACAGTCGAGCCGCGCACCGGGTTTGTACCGGCCCTCGTCGGCGGCCGGGACTTCGGGTCTGGGCCGTACGCCCAGGACAACTTCGCCCTCGGTGGTTGCGACCCCCCGCCGGCGAAGACGGCGGTGGTCCAGGTGGCGGCCACCTGCTGGTCGGGGCACTCCATCACGGGCGGGCTGCCCGGCCGCCAGCCGGGTTCGTCATGGAAGCCCTTTACCCTGGCCGCCGCCTTCGAGCAGGGCATCCAGCCCAGCACCCGGTACTACGCGCCGGGCGTCTACCAGATCCCCAACTGCAAGGTGCCCGCCGGGCAGCCGGCCTCCTACTGCCAGATCCACAACGACGAGCCCAACTTCTCCGGCTACCAGACCCTGGCCCAGGCCACCGCCCTGTCGACCAACACCGTGTACGCCCAGGTGGCCCCCCAGGTGGGCTGCAACAACGTGGCCGCCATGGCCAAGAACCTGGGGATCGCCTCGGCTTACTACTCGACCCCGCCCTTCTACTACTGCCAGAGCTACGCCCTGGGCGAGCTCGACGTGTCCCCGCTGCAGATGGCCTCTGCCTACGGGGTGTTCGCCGACCGCGGCCAACGGGCCACCCCCACGCCCATTTTGGAGATAGTCAACAGCGCCGGCAAGGTGCTCGTCAACAACATCAGCCCTCTCCCCGCCACCACCACGGCCCTGCCTGCCAACGTGGCCGACAACGTCACCAACGTCCTGCAGGGGGTCATCACCGGGGGGACCGGTACTTCCGCCGGGTTGGGCCGGCCCGCGGCGGGCAAGACCGGAACGACCAGCAACAACACCAACGCCTGGTTCGTGGGCTACACCCCCACCCTCTCGACGGCCGTGTGGATGGGCAATGCCGCCAGCCAGGCGACGTCCATCGGCGACGTCAAGGGCGTCTCCCAGGTGTTCGGCGGGACCTGGCCCGCCATCACCTGGCGCAACTTCATGAGCCAGGCCCTGGCCGGCGTGCCGGTAACTCCGTTTACCCAGCCGGCGCCGATCGTCCCGCCCCAGCAGGCTGCGGCCCTGGCGGAGCACGCCACGACGACCATCCCGCCGCTCGTGCCCGGCCCGCCGGGATTCGTGGAGGGCACGCCGGTCGGCGGCCCCTACCAGGTGCCGCCGCCGGTCCCGGTGGCACCAGAGCCGCCGACCACGACCACCCTGCCGCCCCCCACCACTACGTCGACGACGTCGACCACGGTGCCACCCGGTGGTGGCGGGGGTAACACGACCACGACCCAGGCCGGCGCCATCCCGTAGGCGCAGCCGGATGGCCGCTGGGCTGGGCGCGGCCCCGAAACTGTGCACGCGTTGATGCCCGTTCCGGGCACCTGTCTGTACACAGTTCGCCAACCGGGCTGCGTGGGGCCGGCTGGCGAAGCTCCGCGGGGGCGCCGGATGCCGTGCAGGGCGGTGGCACGCACCAACACCCGGGTGGTGCTGGCGCCGTCGTCGGCCGTGGTCACCTCGGTGCGCAGGTCGCCCGGCGGGACGGACGCCAAATCGATGCCACGCGAGGCCAGCCACGCCGAGGCCAGAAAACGCGCTTCGGTGGCCACCTCGGGGGTGGCGCCCTCCGCCGTCTCCACCACTACCCAGTCACTCGGCGTGGGCCGGGCCGGCCGGCTGGGGTGCCAGGGGCCGACCTGGCCCGCCGGCGGCTCCATGCGCATGGGACCACGCTTGCGTTCGGTGAAGACCCCCCACAGCATGAGCGCGGCGACGACCAGCCAACACACCGCAAACCCGACTACCTCAGCGACACCCATTTGATCCCTCCCCAGTGGCAGCCTAGTGCTCTCAGCGGCTACCGACCAGGGTGCCACCTGGGCACACCAGCACTTTGTTACAGGCGGCTTCCACGTATGGGGCAAACCACACGCCTTCAGTGGTGAACCCGAGCGGCGAGTACGTTCGCGAGGCCACGCCCACCACCTGCCCGGCTTGATCGATCAGCGGTCCACCCTGGAACGACGGGCCGATGGCGGCGTCCTCTGTGATCCCGCTCGCGGACACGTCGATGACCGATCCCTGGGTGATGGACGCGCCGGCCGAACCCAGTCCGGAGACGGCGTAGATCCGGTCGCCCGGCTGGGGCGCCGGGGTGGGGGTGGCGGCCGGCAGGGCCCGCAAGCTGGGCTGGGGAAGCACCAGCACGGCCATGTCGTACTGGGTGTCCCAGGCCCGGACCGTCACCTGGGTGTTCGTGTTGCCCTGCTGGATGAACACCGTGGGCCCCGGCGCGTGGGTGGCGGCCTGCACGGTGGTGTACGACGTCAAGAGCAGGGACTCGGTGGAGTTCGACGAGACCACGAAGGCCGTGCCCACCGAGGGCTGCCCGTTGGCGTCCAGAGTGTGCACGAAGAATACGGACGGGGCGACCTGCTTGACCAGAGCGGCCAGGGTCGCCGGCCCTGCTTGGAGTTGCTCGACCGCCTTCAGCTGGTTCTGGATGTTGGTCTGGGCCGCGGCGACGGCGGCGTTGAGATCCCCTTCGGCGCGGGTGAACTGTGTCTTGTAGCCGGAGATCAGCGTGTTCA
>DASXZS010000083.1:0-4339 GCA_036501785.1 Acidimicrobiales bacterium
GTGGCCGCCGACGCGGTGCGCTCGGTGTTCCGAGAGTACGACATCCGGCGGATGGTGGGGACCGGCTTCGTCATCGAGGACGCCATCGGCGGCCACACCACGGGCTTCCACGACCAGTGGATGCTCTACCTGCGCAAGCTCTGAGCCGCCTGGCCGGGCAAGGGCGGCCGGGTTAGGGCACCACCGTGGGCGTGACGCCGATCGGGGCCAGCTCGACCCAGGTACGGCCCCGGTTGAGGCGGAGGGGGGTGCCTTTGGCGTCCTTGTAGGACGTCACCGACGTCAAGGTGGCGCGGCTCCACGTGCCCTTGATCATCTCGCCGTTGCTGAAGTACCAGGCCGCCCCGGTGCCCAGCAACTCACCCTGCGGGATCGTGGTGGCAACCCCCGACTCGTAGCCGCGCAAGGAGATGATGTACGGCACGAACTGCACGATCACGTTGGTGGTGCTGAGTTGTATGCCTGCGCCGTCCACGTCGATGGTGCCGTTCTGGCTGCGCAACCACAGGTGGGCGGCAGCATTCCAGGTCCAGCCGACCGCGGCGGCGGGGAATTGGATGCCGACCTGGGCGGCGGGGACGAGCCCGGGCCCGGTGAAGGCGGCGTGCGCCGGCAGGTAGGAGAAGAGCGGTGGAGGCGGGGCGTGGGTGGTGGACAGGCCGGCCAGCCCGACCACTGACGAGTACAGGTTGTGGGGGTTGGCGTGCAGCGAGGTGCGCCAGAAGGCCCCGGCATGGTTGCCGTCGTCGACTGCTGTCACCGGCTGGGAGCGGAGGATGGGCAGGAAGACCGCGTTGGTCCCGGAGTAGGCGAACACCGGATGGTTGAGGTCATCGACGATGGGCGGGTCGGTGAGGCGGCCCGAGCGCACCGGGCCCACCAGCGTCGGGTAGTCGGATTGGAACACCGCGGCCAGGCGGGTCAGGCCTCCCTCGACCAGCTCTTCGTACACCACGTCCGCCTGGTTGACGCCGCTCTGCGGGCGAGCCGGGTCGACGTTGTCGATCTTGACGACCACCGCCGCCGCATCCAGCTGGGCCTTGTCCGGCTGGGTCAGGCCGGTCAAGGGCGAGGTCCGCGGTGGCGCCACGGTGGTGGTGGGCCTCGGCTTGGTGGTGGTGGTGGCGGGCACCGTGGAGGTGGTCGGTGGGGCCGCCGCCACCCTGTGATGGCTTCCGCACGCTCCCAGCGCCGCCACCGCGGTGGCCGTGCCGAGGGCGGTCAACCAGCGACGGCCTTTCGCCGTGGGAAAGGTCATTCGTGCAGTCACAGTCTCGCCATACCTCTATTCGTGGAGCGCCGTACGGCCGTCGGAAGAAGCCCCCTCGTCACCCCAGGCACGCCCCCTGCCATCAGAGCGCCAATGCTACGGCCTCACCATCCGCCGCGGGTCGATACCGTAGTCGCCCGGCGGGCGCTCAGCAGGCCGGGGTGGGCACGCCCGGGGTCGATCCGGGCAGCTGGTAGGTGGCGGCGTTGGTCCCTGGAAGGGTTGTCGGGGTGGAGCCGGCAGCGGTCGAGGGGGTGGTGGCAGCCGGCGTGGTGGTGGAGGCGCCGGCGAAGCTCGAGCCGGTGATGACCTGGAGGCTGTAGATGGACGCGGCCAGGTCCGATGCGGCCAGCAGGGTGGCGCCGCCGGGGATCTGGGCCGCCACCTGCTCGGCCGCGGTGAGGGCGTCGGGTGCGTAGCGGACCTCGGTGGTGGTGTGGCCGTAGCTGAGCGCGGCGGTTACGGTGGCGTGGTAACCGAGCCCCGTGAGCACGGTGGTCATCTGGGTGGCCTGGTGGGCCGTCCCCGTGCCGTTGGCCACCTCGATGCTCACCCCGGCGGGGGCCACCGTGACTGGCGGCAGGGTGTTGACCGGCTTGGCGGGCGTGGTCTTGACCACGACGGGCTTGGGCGCCGGATTGCCGAAGGCGTTGAAGGCGGCGATGACCTGGGCCGCCTGAGGCTGCTGGAGGCCCAGCACGTCGGCCCCGCCGCTGGTGACCCACCCGTAAGTCGGCAGGGTGAGGTTGGTGATCGTCGACACGTTGATGGAGCGGAAGTCCTTGACCATGCTGAGCATCAGGCTGGGGCTGAACCCACTGTCCACGGTGAGGTTCTTGGTGACGCCCCCGATGATGGAGTTGAGGGCGAGCGGGTTGGTGAACTCAGTCGACGCTTTCTTGATCATCTTCTTGATGAAGGACTGCTGGCGCTGGATGCGAGCCAGGTCGCTGAGCCCCTCGAAGTGCCAGTAGCCGTCCTGGTAGTACTCGTAGTGGCGGGACCGCACGAACTCGAGGGCCTGGTCGCCGGTCAGGTTGTAACACCCCGGCGCCGGGATCTCCAGATCCGAGTAGAGGTCCTTGGACGGGGTGGGGAAGTAGAACTTGACCCCGCCGACGGCGTCGGTGATGTCCTTGAAGGAGTTGAAGTTGACCTCGACGTAGTGGTTGATCGGGACGCCCAGGTCCGCCTCGATGGTCTGGATCAACAGGTTGGCGCCGGTGTCGAACGCCGAGTTGATGCGGTTGTCAGCCTGGCCGGGAATGGGGCCCCACAGGTCGCGCGGGATGGACAGCATCATCATCTGCCGGGTTTTCGGCACCACCCGGACCAGGATGATGGTGTCCGACCGTTGCCCGGGGGTGGCGTCGGCCGGTCCGCCCAACAGCTGGGCGTCGGGGCCGGTGAGGCCGGCCCGGCTGTCGGAGCCCACCAGCAGGAGCGTGAAAGGAGGGCCGCCGCTGCTGCCACCGCCGCTGCTGTGGGTAGTGGTCAGGGCGGGCAGGGTCTTGGTGTGGATCTGGTCGAAGCGCCACTTCACGTAGCCATAGGCGCTGGCCGCCCCGATGATCGTCAGGGCCACCATGACGTTGGCAGCGAGGAGCGTGCGCCGGGGCCAGCGGCGGGCTCTGGTGACCACCTGCACGCCCGAGTGGGTGCCCCTCCGGTGCCGGGGACTATCCCAGTCGCCGCCCGTTTCGGGACGCCGGTAGGGAGTGCGGGACGAGGGTGGAGGGGAAGGGTCTTTCATGCGGCGTGGAACGGGTCGGGCGCAGCCCGCACAACGACATCAAATGGCTGCCGGCGCCTTGCGGTCCTGCAGGTCCGGGCAACCACTCAGTGTACTGGGGGGTACCCGCAACCGGGCATCGCCCGCCGCTGGCCGGGCGCTGGGCGGGCGCTGGCCCGCCGCTGGCCCGCCGCTGGCCTGGCGACCGATCGGCCACCGACCGAACACCGACCGGCCCCAGCCCGGGCTGGCCTCCCGGGGGGCTGACCTGCGAGTATCGGGGTCGATGGAGCGGCCCTACCGGGTGGTGGTAGCCAAACCGGGCCTCGATGGTCACGACCGGGGGGCTCGGGTGATCGCGCGGGCGCTGCGAGAAGCCGGCTTCGAGGTCATCTACACCGGGCTGCACCAGACCCCGGAGCAGATCGCCGCGACCGTGATCCAGGAGGACGCCGACGCGGTTGGCCTCTCCATCCTCTCCGGGGCCCACATGACATTGTTCCCGCGCATCATCGACACCTTGGCGCAGCAAGGCGCCGGCGACGTGCTGGTGTTCGCCGGCGGGATCATTCCCGAGGCCGACATTGCCGAGCTCAAGCGGTCGGGGGTAGCCGAGATCTTCACCCCCGGGGCCCCGCTCGGCGACATCACCGCCTGGCTGGAGCAAGCGTTGGACAAAAAGGAGGCCGGCGGCGCCACCTAGCGTGGCCCCGGCGACTTCCCCCGAGCATCAGGAGCGAGCGTGGATCTGTTCGAGTACCAGGGCAAGCAGTACTTTGCCCGCTATGGCATCCCGGTGTCCGCCGGCGGCGTGGCGGACACCGTCGACGAGGCGGTGGCCGTGGCCGAGCGGTCCGGGTACCCGGTCGTGGTGAAGGCCCAGGTGCAGGTGGGCGGGCGGGGCAAGGCCGGCGGGGTCAAGCTGGCGGCCGACGCCGACGAGGTCCGCCTCCACGCCGGCAACATCCTGGGCCTCGACATCAAGGGCCACGTCGTCCACCGGCTGTGGGTCGAGCACGCCTCGGACATCGCCAAGGAGTACTACGCCAGCTTCACCCTCGACCGGGGCGCCAAGAAGTACCTGGCCATGGTGTCCGCCAAGGGCGGGGTGGAGATCGAGACGGTGGCCGAGGAGGACCCTGACGCCATCGCCCGGCTGTACATCGACCCGTCCGTGGGCTTCACCGAGGCCGACGCCCAGGGGTTGGTGGACGCGGCCGGGCTGGATCCCGAGGCCCGCCCCGGAGCGGTGGCCATCCTGCTGGACCTGTACCGCTGCTACGTGGAGGGCGACGCCGACCTGGTCGAGATCAACCCGCTGATCCTGACGCCGACCG
>DASXZS010000084.1:0-13955 GCA_036501785.1 Acidimicrobiales bacterium
GGCGTCGCCGAAGCTGAAGATGCCGCCGTCGGAGGCCACCAGCCAGTAGCCGCCCCCGGTGCGGGTGGCGCTCATGCCGACGACGGGGCGGTTGAGGCGGATACTGCCGGTGGAGCCGTAGAAGCGGGCGTCGCCGAAGGAGAACACGCCGCCGTCGGCCGCCACCAACCAGTACCCGTGGCCGGTCGCGGTGGCAGCCATGCCGACGATGGGTTGGTTGAGTCGGAAGTTGCCGGTCGACCCGTAGAAGTGGGCGTCGCCGAAGCTGAAGACGCCGCCGTCGGACGCCACCAGCCAGTAGCCACGCCCGGTGGGGGTCGGGGCCATGCCGACAACCGGTCGGACCAGAGCGGTGTCGCCCACTGAGCCCGCGGCCGGCGCCGATCCGAAGGGACTGACGTTCCCGCCACTCGACGCGGTCCAGTAACCGTCGCCCTGCGGCCGGGCGGCCATGCCCACCGTGGGGCAGGTGGTCAGGCCCTTGGCGGCCAGGATGCGGGCGACCGAGGCGTCGACCGCGGCCAGCGACAGGCGGCCAGCGGTGACCGCCTGGGCCAGGGCGCCGGCGGTGGCCGACCATTGGCCGGCATCGATCATGGCCATGTCCGCGCCCGCCGCGATGGCCTGCACCGCGGCCGCGGGCTGGGCGTAGCCCGCCGCGGCGATGGCGCCGGCGTTGAGATCGTCGGTCATCGCCACCCCGCCGAAGCCGAGGGTGCTGCGCAGCAGCCGGTAGGCGGCCGGCGACAAGCTGGCGGGCGTGCTTGCGGTCAACCCCGGCACCATCGGATGGCCCACCATGACGACCGGGACGCCCCCGGCCACCGCTCGGGTAAAGGGGATGAGGTCGTCGCCCTGCAGTTGCGACAGGGGCGGGTCGGTCGCCGGCCCGAGATCGGTGTCGGCGCTGGCGTGACCAAGGCCCGGGAAATGCTTGGCGACCGGGACGATCCCGCCGGCCCGCAGGCCCGCGGCGTAAGCGGTTCCGTAGGCGGCGGCGACCTGTCCGTTTTCGCTAAAGGAGCGGTAGTTCTCGCCGGCGATGGTGTTGCCCGGGTTGGCGGTGTCGAGGACGGGCGCCAGGTCCATGGTGATGCCGAGGGATCGCATGGCGGACCCGTGCCCGGCCATGACCGACTGCACCTGGGCCGGGGTCCACTGGGCCGCCATCTGCCGCGGGGAGGGGAGGGCGCCGATGACGTTGGCCAGACGGGCGATGGGGTCGCCCTCCTCGTCGGTTGACATCCACGGGACCACCTGGCCGTGGCTGGTGGCGGCGCCGGCCAGCCCGGCCAGCCCCGACCGGATCGCCGGCCCGGATCCCGCGGCCGGTTGGCCGAACCACACGAACCCGCCCACGCCGGCCGCCGCCATCGGGGCCGAGGCGGCCATGTCCGAAAACTGACCGCTGACCATGATGAGCTGCTCGACCCGTTGCGACAGGGGCCACGACGACACCGGCGACACGCACCCGGCAATGGCCGCGGCCGCGACAGATGTGGCGGCGGCGGCCGGCGCCGCGCCAGCGGGGGACGTCGTGCTCAGCAGCCCGGTCGCCCCCAGCCCGGCAGCCGCCAGGGCGGCTCGCAGTCTCACGCCCCCACCTCGTAACCATGGCCGCGCAGGTAGTCGAGCAGTTCGGTGGCGGGGCCCGCCGGATGGAGGGGTCCGATGATGCGGGGCGGATCGTGGGCCACCAAGGCGCCGGTGAGAGCCAGCAGGCGGTCGTGGGTGGCGGCGGCAGGAGGCGGGATCACCTTGGGGCGGGGTCGGTACACGAGGCCTTAGCGTGTGCTCGTCTGGACCAGCGGGGCGGGCGGGGCGCTCGGGAGAGTGTTGAGGGCGTCGATGAGTTCGCGCAGGCGAGCGTAGGAGATGCGGTCGAAGCGCAGGGCCACCCGGGCCAGATCCGGGAAGTCCTCGCTGCGCCGCTCGGCTGGTAAGGGGGCGTCGAGGTTGCGGATGGGGCCGTGGACGGCGTCGGCGAACTCTTCGGAGAGGGCCGCCACTTCGGCGTCGGTCGGCTTCGACTCGAGGCGGATCACCAGGGTGTTGCCCACCCAGCGCAACGAGTGATAGTTGCGGTAGAAGCCGAGGACCTCGGCGGCGGCGTCCTCGACCGTGTCCACGATCCGGTACAGGACCGCGTCGCCGGGGCTGATCAGGTTCCGTGACGCCACCTCCTCGGCCACGAAGCGCTCCCACCCCCGCCAGTAGCTGCCGCCCGGGATCTCCAGCAGCACCACCGGCGCCGGCTCGGCCTTGCCCGTCTGGATCAGCGTCAGCAGCTCGAAGGCCTCGTCGAGGGTGCCGAACCCGCCGGGGAGGACGGCGTAGGCGAACGACTCCTTGATGAGCAGCAGCTTGCGGGTGAAGAAGTACTTCATGGAGACCAGCTTCGGGTCCTCGGCGATGAACTGGTTGGCCCCCTGCTCGAACGGCAGCCGGATGTTGATCCCGAAGGCGTGGTCCGGGCCGGCGCCCTCCAGGCCGGCCGCCATGATCCCCGGGCCCGCGCCCGTGACTGTCGACCAGCCGTGGGCCGCCAGCAGCGCCGCCAGGTCGCGGGCCTGGGCGTAGAGGGGGTCGCTGGGCAGAGTGCGGGCCGAGCCGAACATGGTGATCTTGCGGATGTGCCGGTAGGGCGCGAACACCTCGAACCCTTCGCACATCTCCTTGAGGGCGGCGTTGGCGATCTTGAGGTCCAGCCGGTCGGTGCCGTCCGAGGCCAACCGGACGACGGTCTCCAGGATCTCCAGCAGCTGGTCGCGGTTGGCGGTCACCCCGATGGTGTCCAGCAGGGCGATCAGCTGCTGGCGCGGCACTTCCGGCTCGGTCATGACGGGCACTCAGCCGGGGGCGGCGTCGCGGTCGACCAGCCAGATCACCTGGTCGGCGGTGACCCGGCCGGCGGGCAGATCGGCGCCGTCGAGAATCGCCTGCAGGGCCGGCCGCTTATGGGCGCCGACCACGGTGAGGATGACCAGGCGGGAGCGGGCGATCCCCGAGAAGGTCAGGGTCATCCGCGGGTGGGGGTTGAGCCCCGACCGGTCCTCGTTGCGAGCCACCAGCTGCCCGGGGTCGGCGTCGAGGGCGCGCGAGTCCGGAAAGAGTGAGGCGGTGTGGCCGTCCGGGCCCATGCCCAGGTGGATCACGTCCAACTTACCGATCTCGCCCAGGCGCAACTGGTAGGCATCCGGGCCTTCCTCGCAGCTCATGGGGTACACGGCGTTGGCCGCCCCGACGCGCTCGAGGAGAGCCTGGCGGCCCAGCAGCTGGTTCGAGTCCGGATGGTCAGGGGGCACGCAGCGTTCGTCGCTCCAGTAGATGTTGACCGACAGCCAGTCGATGACGTCGGCGCCGTCGGCAGCCAGCCGCTCGTAGCAGGGACGGGCGGTGCTGCCGCCGCTCAGGGCGAACCCGAAGAGGTCCTCCGGCCGGCGCTCGTAGGCCGCCATGACGCGGGCGGCGAACGCCGCGGGGACGTCGTCGACGACGGTCAGCTCTCCATTCACGCCGAGCAAGCTACACAGCGAGAGTGGTCGCCGCCGACAGGGCGCGCTCCCAGGTCACGTCAGGCTGGAGGTGGGTGAGGGCGTCGGCGAGCGAGGTGGCCAGGGGATCCTCGGCCAGCGGGATGACCTGCAGGCCGGCGGGCAGCCCGGTTTCGTCGGGGATCTCGGCCCGGGCGGACACGGTGCGTCGCCCCTCACCGCGGCCCACCTCGAAAGTGGCGGTGCGCCCGCCGCGGCTGCAGACGACCCGGATCTCGACGTGCTGGGCGTCGACCAACTGCACCTGGTGGGGGAGGAGCCGCAGCTGGGCCGCCAGCCAGCCGCCGAGCAGCTGGCGGGGTCCGATTTTGCCGCTGACCTCGACCGACTCCACCGTGTCGAGCCAGACCCGGCGGCCTGGTGGATCGAACAGGCCGGCGAGCAGCTCCCGCCAGGGCGCCAGGCGGATCCACGAGAGGTCGACGACGGTCCGCCGGCGGGCCAGCTCCAGGACGGTCCGCAGCTGGCCGCTGCCGGCGGCGTCGCGGCTGTCGACGATGACGGCGGTGGCCACCGTCAGGAGCGGGTCGGTCGGGTCGGGGCCGCCCCCGGCGTACCAGACGGGTACGGGCAGGTCCGAGAGGGTGAAGGCCTCGACCAACGAATCGAGGTGGTTGGCGGCCTGCCCGGCCACCATCAGGGTGACCTCTTCGAAGTTGACCTGGTGGCCGTCGGCCTCCACGGCGTACAGGGCGGCCCGACCGTCGAGGGTCGCCACTTGATCGGGGTCGGGGCGCAGGAGCACGATGCGGGCGGGGTGGTGGCGGCCGAGCGTGCGCAAGGCCCGGGTGGCCGCGTAGGCCTGCTCGTCAGTGGGGATGACCGCCACCAGCGTCATGACGGCGGTGCGGATGGCGGACTTGCCGATCGACTGGTGCCGCAGATCGGCCAGGGCGTGCACCACATCGCTCAGGCGGACGCCGCGGGCGTCCCAGGTGTCGACGGCTACGGCGTTCGCCACTGGCGCCCATCCCGCTCGATGAGCTGGTCGGCCTGGCGGGGCCCCCATGTGCCGGCGGCGTAGCCGGCCAGCGGGACCGGCCGGTGCTCCCACGTCTCCAGCAAGGGCTGGACGATCTGCCAGGCCTGGTCGACCTCGTCGCTGCGGATGAACAGGGTGGGGTCGCCGGCCATGGCATCGAGGAGCAGGCGCTCGTAGGCCTCCGGTGCCTCCTCTAAGAACGAGGCGCCGTAGGACATGTCCATCAGCACGTCGCGCACCTTGAAGGCCTGGCCCGGCACCTTGGCGCCGAAGCGCAGGGCCACCCCTTCGTCCGGTTGGATGCGCAGGACCAGGGCGTTGGGCCGCAGGTCGCGGCTTTCGGCCGCGTCGAAGGCCAGGTGGGGGACCCCTTGAAACTGGAGGGCTACTTCGGTGACCCGCTTGGGCAGCCGCTTGCCGGTGCGGATGTAGATCGGCACTCCGGCCCAGCGCCAGTTGTCCACGTACAGCTTCATGGCCAGATACGTCTCGGTCTGGCTGTTGGGGTCGACGTCCTGCTCCTGGCGATAGGCGGGCACCGCGACCCCTTCACTCCATCCGCTGTCGTATTGGGCCCGCACCACGTCGGTCAGGACCTTTTCGGGGGAGGGGATGACGACGGACCGGAGGGCTTTGACCTTCTCGTCGCGGATGCCCTGGGCGCCGATAGAAGCGGGCGGCTCCATGAGGGTGAGGGACAGGACCTGCATGACGTGGTTCTGCACGATGTCGCGCAGGGCGCCGGCCCGCTCGTAGAACCCGCCCCGCTTCTCCACTCCGATGGACTCGGCCACGGTGATCTGTACGTGGTCGATGTAGCTGCGATTCCACAAGGGCTCGAATATGGCGTTGGCGAAGCGCAGGGCCAGGACGTTTTGCACCGTCTCCTTCCCCAGGTAGTGGTCGATGCGGTAGATCTGCGATTCGGCGAACGTCTCATGGAGGGCGGCGTCGAGCTCTCGGGCGCTCTGCAAATCGCGGCCGAACGGCTTCTCGATCACCAGGCGCACCGCCGCGTCCGGGTGGGTGGGCTGGTTCAAGCCGGCCGCGCCCAGCCCGGCCGCCACCTTGTCGAACACGGCGGGGATGGTGGCCAGGTAGTAGGTGCGGTTGCCGATGAGGCCGAGCTCGTCGTCCAGGTCGTCGAGCTCGGCCCGCAGCCGGGTGAAGGTGTCGGGATCGTCGTAGTCGCCGGCCACGTAGCGGCTGTGCTTGACGACGTTCTCCCAACCCGGGCCGGCATCGGGCACGGCGGCCGCCATGATGTCCCGGAACTCCTGGTCGTCCAGGACGGAGCGGGCCACCCCCACCACCGCGAACCCGCCCTGCAGCAGCCGCCGCCGGCTCAGGTTCGCCAGGGCGGGGAGCAGCTTGCGGGACGTCAAGTCCCCGGACGCGCCGAAGACCACCAGGATGCCGGGCGGCGCCCGGCGGGTGGCCTGGATGCCCTCGGCCAGCGGGTTGGGCGGGACGGCGTCGGTCATCCGGGGTGGGTGGCGTTGGCCTTGTCGTGCAGGGCTTGGAGCAGCTCGTCGTAGCTCTTGGCAAAGGACGCCACCCCTTCCTCCTCGAGGACGCGCGACACGTCGGCCATATCGATGCCCACCTGGGCCAGGCGGTCGAGGTCGGCCACGGCCGCGGCGTAGTCGACGTCGACGGTGCGGGCCACCGTGCCGTGGTCCAGGAAGGCGGCCACCGTGGCGTCGGGCATGGTGTTGACGGTGTGGGGGCCGATCAGGCTGTCGACGTAGAGCAGGTCGGGGTACGCGGGGTTCTTGGTGGACGTCGACGCCCACAGGGGTCGCTGCGGGTGGGCGCCCTGGGCGGCCAGGGCTTCCCAGCGGGGACCCGAGAAGCGTTGCTCGAACTGCTGGTAGGCGAGCCGGGCTTGCGCCACGGCGGCCTTGCCGGCCAGGGCCGCACCGTGGTCTTCCACGGCCTGCAGGCGGCGATCCACCTCGGTGTCGACCCGGCTGACGAAGAATGAGGCCACGCTGTGCACCCCGGCGACGTCCCCCCCGGACTGCGCCAGGGCCTCCAGACCGGACAGGTAGGCCTCGATGACGTCGCTGTAGCGCGGCAGGCTAAAGATCAACGTGACGTTGATGCTGCGTCCCTCGGAGATCATCTGCCGGATGGCGGGCACCCCTTCGGCGGTGGCTGGAATCTTCACGAACAGGTTGGGCAGGCGCATGCGCTCGTGCAGGTCGCGGGCCGCCTCGATGGTGCGGGCCGTGTCGTTGGCCAGGACCGGGGAGACCTCGAGGGACACGAAGCCGTCGACGCCGGCGCTGCTGTCGTGGACCGGGCGCAGGATGGCGCAGGCGTGGGTGATGTCGTCGATGGCCATCTCCCAGAAGGCCGGCTCGACCCCCATCCGGCCGATCAGGTCGGCGAACTGGGCGTCGTAGGCGTCCGAGCCCGTCATGGCCTTCTGGAAGATGGTGGGGTTGGAGGTGACCCCCCGGATGCCGTCGTCGACGAGCTGCTGCAGGCCGCCGCCCTGGATGGCCAGCCGGGTCACGTTGTCGATCCAGGGGCTCTGGCCCTGGCTGGCGTAGAGATCGTGCAGTCGGGTCACGTCGTCACTCCTCTTCGTCGTCTTCCGCGTCTTCTGCGTCATCGTCATCGTCATCGTCGAAGGTGTCGAGCTCATCGAGCAGAGCCCGGGCCCGGGCCGCCACGTTCTCTGGGGTGAAGCCGAACTCGGCCAGCACCTGGGCGCCGGGTGCGGATGCCCCGAAGTGATCGATGGCGACCGAGTCGTCGGCCCAGCGGGACCAGCCGAACGAGGTGGCGGCCTCGACCGAAAGGATCGGAGCGCCGGGCCCCAGCACTTCGTCCTGGTAGTCGTCGTCCTGCTCGTCGAACAACTCCCAGCTGGGCATAGAAACCACCCGGGCCGTGACCCCGTCCGCGGCGAGGAGTCCGGCCGCTTCGACGCACACCCATACCTCCGAGCCGGTGCCGATGAGCACCACGTCGGGATCCTCGCTGCCGTCGAGCAGGGCGTAGGCGCCCTTCTCCAGGTTGGGGGCCAGCACGGCCGTGCCTTCGAGCACCGGGATGTTCTGCCGGCTCAAGATCAGGGCGGTGGGGCCGTCCCGTTCGATGGCGACGCGCAAGGCCTGGGCCGACTCGTTGGCGTCGGCGGGCCGGATCACCCTCAGCCCGGGCATGGCCCGCATGGCTGCTAGCTGCTCGATCGGTTGGTGGGTCGGACCGTCCTCACCGAGCCCGACGGAGTCGTGGGTCCAGAAGTAGATGACCTTGGCCTGGGAGATGGCGGCCAGCCGCACCGCTCCCCGCATGTAGTCGCTGAACACGAAGAAGGTGCCGCCGATGGGGATGATGCCGCCGTGCAGACTCAAACCGGTGAGGATCCCCCCCATGCCGTGCTCGCGGACCCCGAACGCCAGGGCCCGCCCTTCGGGATGCTCGCGGCTCTGTCGTTCGGTGCCCTCCAGGAGCGTCCCGGTGTTGCCGGTGAGGTCCGCCCCACCGGACACCAGGCCGGGCACGGCGTCATGGAGGGCGTTGAGGGCCTTGTTGATGGAGTGGCGGGTGGCCACCTGCTCGCCGGGCGTGGTCCAGCTCGGCAGCTGGTCCTGCCAGCCGGGCCGGCCTCCGTCTGACCACACCGTGTCCCACTCCTCGCGGTCGCCGGTCCAGCCGGACAGCCGTTTTTCCCACGCCTGCCGGGCCGCCTGGCCGCGCGGGATGGCCTGCCGGTACATGGCGAGCACGTCCTCGGGCACCCAGAAGGTCTCGTCGGGCGGCAACCCCAGGATCTCCTTGGTGTCTCGGACCTCGTCCTCGCCGAGCGGCGACCCGTGGGCCTTGGGGCTGTCCGTCAGGTGGGGCGCCGGCCAACCGATGTGGCTGCGCAGGACCAGCAGGCTGGGCCGATCCTCGACCGCCATGGCCCGGCGCACGGCGGACTCGAGGGTGTCGGTCTCGTTGGCCACCTCGCCCAGCTTTTCGATGTGCCAGCCGTAGGCCTCGAACCGGCCGGCGGGGTCGTCGTCGAGGGTGATCTCGGTGGGCCCGTCGATGGTGATGTGGTTGTCGTCGTAGACGTAGATGAGCCGCCCCAGGCCCAGATGGCCGGCCAGCGATGCGGCCTCGTGGCTGATGCCCTCCATGAGGTCACCGTCGCTGCAGATCACGAAGGTGTGGTGATCGACGAGGTCCGGGCCGAACCGGGCCCGCAGCATCCGCTCGGCGATGCCGAGGCCCACGCCGTTGGCGAAGCCCTGGCCCAGGGGTCCGGTCGTGACCTCGATGCCCGGCATGTCGTGCACCTCGGGGTGGCCGGGCGTCCGGCTGTGCAGCTGGCGGAACTGGCGCAGGTCCTCCAACTCGGTGCCGTACCCGGTGAGGTACAGCATCGAGTAGAGGAGGATGCAGGCGTGCCCGCAGGACAGCACGAAGCGGTCGCGATCTGGCCAGCTGGGATCGCTCGGGTCGTAGGTCATGACCCGGTCCCACAGCACGTGGGCCAGTGGCGCCAGGGCCATCGCGGTGCCCGGATGCCCCGAGTTGGCCTTCTGGGGGGCGTCCATGGCCAAGCCCCGGATGACGTTGATGCCCAGCTGTTCCAGCGCGCGGTCCGTCATAGGCCAACAGTACCCAGGCTCCGGTCGCTCGAATGCCACGGGCCGCCCGCGGCGGCCGGGCCGGGTCTCAGATCGGCGGTATGAGCGTCAACGGCACGATCGTCGGCGGGCCGTCGGGCAGCAGCCGGCAGTGGGCCTCGATGGTGCCGAAGTCTTGGAACTCCAGCTCCCCTCGCACCAGCCGGTAGGTGAACTTCCCGGGTTCCACGTTGAACGGCGAGACGTTGCGGGCTACCTGCTCGCCCTTCTCGTCGCGGAACACCACCTCCAAGATGCCCTGGCCGTCCTCGGCCGGCCGGCAGCGGACCAGCACGATCAAGTGCGGGGTAACGGTCACGGGCGGGGCCGATGGAGCCGCCATGGAGAACATGATCCCGGTCAGGTCGATCCGCGTCGATGGGCCGGGGACCGGCCGTAGGTCGATGTTTTCGGCGAACAGGGCCGAGACGATATCCACGGGCCCGTCAGACCGGCTGGGGGGTGCGGCGGGCCTGGGCCAGGACGCGGGGCTGCTCGTGACGCACCGTCAGCCAGCGCAGCTTGCGGGCCACCGCGATCGTCCACCAGCCCGGGTCGATCTCCCCCCGGTGGAAGGAGAGCCGGGCGGACGTGGGGGCGGCGTGATGGTTGCTGTGCAGGCCCTCGCCGGCCGTGAGCCAGGCCAGCCACTGGGTGTTGGCGGCCAGCCCCGCGAAGGGGCGGCGCCCGAAGCGGTGCCCGACGGCGTTGACCGCCGAGTTGAGCAGCAGGTAGCTGACGACGTGGGTGGCCGCGGCGATGGCGGCCAGCACCCAGTTGCCCCAGAACACCAGCAGCAGCACGCCGATCCCGAGGCCCAGCCCGACGTAGCCGTGGTCGAACAGGAGCTTGTCCCAGCGATCCGCGGGGAGATCCTTGGCGTACTTTTCGACGGTCACCTTGTCGTGGGCCACCCGCCGGTACAGGAGCACGTTGCCGATCTGCACGGTGGCGAAGCCCTCGATAAATGGCGAATGGGGGTCGCCCTCGACGTCGGTGAAGGCGTGGTGCCGGCGGTGCACGGCTACCCATTCCCGGGGTTTGATGCCGGTCATGATCCAGATCAGCATCCGGCAGGCAAACCGCAGCCGGGGCGACATGGTGATGGCCCGATGCGACAGCGTCCGGTGGAGGAAGACGGTGGTGAGGAACAAGGCCGCCTGGCACACGACCAGTCCGACCAACACGGCGAGGAGGATCCCGGGCACGGGCCTCACGCTATCTGACGGACCGGATGGCTGACTGACCGGATGGTAGGGACGCTGACCGGATGGTAGGGAGGCTGACCGGATGGTAGGGACGCAGCCGCGGAGGCGCCTCGCCTACGCTGGCTGTAGATGCGCGGTGAGGGCAGCTTGAGCCGGCGGGCGGCAGTGACAGCGATCGCCGCCGCCCTGACGGCCGCCTTGATCTTTCCCGCGCCGGCTGCACCGGCCAGCCTGGCGCCACCGCCGCCGCCGTCGGGCCTGACGACCACCCCCATCCTCTCCGTCCGCCGGGTGCCCGGGTGGGTGGCCGAAACCGTCGCAGCCCAGCGTCTGGCGCCATCGCTGTCGGGCCTGTTGGCCCAGCCGTCGCTTGGAGGGGCGGCCCGCACCAGCTGTCTGGCGGTCAGCCAGGGCGGTCGGTCGTTGTACGCGGCCAACCCGGCCGAGGCCCTGATCCCGGCGTCGAACATGAAGCTGCTGACGGCCACCGCGGTCCTGGACCGGTTGGGAACCACCCACCGGATCGTCACCCGGGTGCTGGCGGCCCATCCGGCGCACGGCGTGGTAGCAGGCAACCTGTACCTAGTCGGCGCCGGCGACCCGCTGCTGCGGACGCCCGCCTACGAGGCCGCCTTGGGCCCCGACGAGACGGTGTACACCTCTCTCCCGCAACTGGCCCAGCAGGTCCGGGCCGCCGGGGTCACCCAGATCACCGGCTCGGTGGTCGGCGACGAGAGCCGCTACGACCAGCTGCGAACCGTCCCGACCTGGAAACCGGTGTACGCGGCCGAAGGGGACGTGGGTCCGTTGAGCGCCCTGGACGTCAACGACGGGACCGCCCCCGCGGCACCCACCCCACCGCCCTCGGGCGCTTCCGCGTCAGGGTTGCAGGCCGCCGCCTCGTCGAATCCGGCGGTGCGAGCCGCCACCACCTTCACCGGCCTGCTCCGCGGGGACGGCGTGCACGTGGTCGGCGCTGCGACCCACGGGACGGCGCCGGCCGGTGCCTCGGTCCTCACCACCATTGCCAGTGTCCCCCTCGCCACCGAGGTGGACAACATGTTGACCGTGAGCGACGACACCGCGGCGGAGCTTTTCACCAAGGAACTCGGCTACCAGGCATCCGGATCGGGCACGACCGCCGCCGGCGCCGCCGCCATCCGGGCCGATCTGGCCGCCGACGGCCTGCCCCTGTCCGGGCTGGTGATCCACGACGGTTCGGGGCTCGACCGGGGTGACCGGGTCACCTGCAACTTGCTCCTCGCCGATCTGGAGCACATGGGCTCGACCGGCCCGCTCGCCCGCGGCCTGCCGATCGCCGGCCAGACCGGCACCCTGCGGTCTCGGATGGTCGGCACCCCGGCCGCCGGGCGGGTCCTGGCCAAGACCGGGACCCTCGACGACGTCGTGGCGCTCAGCGGTTTCGTCCGGCCCGGCTCGGGCGTCACCATCCCCGGGGCAGTGCTCGGCCAGCCCCTGGTGTTCACCCTGGTACTCGACGGGGTGCCGACCCTCGGCGCCGGGCGCGCCGTCGCTGATCAGATCGGGGTGGCTCTCGCCACCTACCCACAGTTGCCCAAGCCGGCCGAAATCGAGCCCCGCCGTTGACCCGCTCGCTGCCGATGTTCCCGCTCGGAAACGTGCTCATGCCCACCCAGCTCCTTCCCCTCCATGTGTTCGAGTCCCGCTACCGCGTCCTCATGGACCGGTTGACCGCGCCCGGCGCCGCCGGCGAGCTGGGCGTGGTGCTGATCGAGCGGGGCCACGAGGTCGGCGGCGGTGACCAGCGGGTGGACACCGGCACCGTGGCCCGCCTGGTCGAAGCCCAGCACGAGCCCGACGGGCGCTGGATCGCCCTGCTCGCCGGCATCGAACGCTGCCGGGTCGTGGCCTGGCTGCCCGACGATCCCTACCCGCAGGCCCAGGTGGAGGACCTCCCCGAAGGGCCGTGGGATCCGGACGACGAGCCGGCCCTCGCCGCGGCCGAAGCGGTGGTGCGCGACACCTGGGCCCTCGCCGCCGAGCTGGGCGAGGCCTCGGTTGCGCCCGGTGTGGCCCTGGCGGACGACCCGGTCCGGCGGGCCTGGCAGCTGTGCGTGCTGGCGCCTCTCGGCTCCTTCGACCGGCAGCGCCTCCTGGAAGCGCCCCGGGCCATCCGGCTGGTCACCCTGGCGGAGCAGGCGGCCGACGCCAAACGAATGCTTGCGTTCCGGCTGGGCGGGAGGTAAGGATCGCGCCTTCATGACCGCCCCCGAGTCCCAACCCGGCGACGGAAAGCGAGACGACGGAAAACCGGTCGGCACGCTCATCAACGAGCTGGCCGGCCTGGTCATCGCCTACGTCAAGCAGGAGACCGTCGTCCCCATCAAGTCGCTGGGGCGGTTCGTGGCCTTCGGGGTGGCGGGCGCGGTGCTGGTCGCCGTCGGCGGCGGCCTGCTCACCCTGGCCGCGGTGCGCGCCGTGCAGTCCGAGACGGGGCGCCACCTGGCCGGCAACCTGACTTGGGTACCCTACGCCGGGGGAATCCTGTTGGCCGGCGTCGGCGCCGGCTGGGCGATCACCCGCATCGGCAAGCGGCCGGCCCACAAATGAACGAGAGGTACCTCAGTTGAGCCCGAAGATCCCCGGTCTCAAGCCAGCCGCGGTCACCGGCAGCGGCCCCGACGGCCAGGTGGAGATCGGCGACATCCGGGCCAAGCTGGCCGAGATCCGCGGCGAGGTCGACGAGACGACGGACCGCGCCAAACCCATCGCCATCTACGCCGCCGTCGGCGGGGCTGTGCTGCTGGTGGTGCTGGCGTTCGTGCTGGGCCGCCGGCGCGGCAAGCGCCAGGCCACCTGGGTCGAGATCCGGCGCCTGTGAGGCGGCTCGTGCGCCTGGCGCTGCGCCAGGGGATGCGCCGCGGGTTCGACCGCGGCCTGGTGGGGGGCAGCCGGGGCTGGGTGATCGTCGGGGGCGCCGCCCTCCTGAGCCATTTGGCTGGCCGGGCCATGCACCGCGAGCCCGAGGTGGTGTTCTCTGAGAAGCTCCAACCGGGGGAAGCGGTGCGCATCACCCATGAGGCTCGTCCCTGAGCCGTCCGCCGGGCGTCACAATGGACGCGTGAAGATCCTGCTGCGCAACCCCCGCCGGGAGCTGCACGTGGCCGGACCGCTGGCGGTGCAGGCCCTGCTCGACCAGCTGGAGATCAACCGCGAGTCGGTTCTCGTCATCGTCGACGGCACCCTGGTGACCGGCGACCGGGTCCTGGGTGAAGGGGCGACCGTCGAGGTGCGCCCGGTCATATCCGGGGGCTGGCAATGAGGTGTGGGCAAATGAGGTGTGGGCAAATGAGGTGTCGGCAGTGAGGTGTCGCTCCTGTCGGCAGCCGGCCGTGGTCGAGGTCCGCCGCCACAACGCCGCCTTCTGCGAGGGCTGCTTCTTCCGGCACTGCCGCGAGCAGGTGAACCGGGCGGTCGAGGCCTACGATATGATCCGGCCGGGCGAGCGGGTGCTGGTGGCCGTCTCGGGGGGTAAGGACTCGCTGGCCCTGTGGGACCTGCTGCTCGACGCCGGCGTGGACGCCGACGGCCT
>DASXZS010000085.1:0-6556 GCA_036501785.1 Acidimicrobiales bacterium
CCCAATCCTCGGCCGCCCCACCTGGTTCGACCGCCGCGGCCCGCTCGCCCAGCTGGGCGAGTTTGGCAGCGGCCCCGGCAGCCACGGCGGCCCGGCGCATCAGGTCGACGGCGCGGTTGCGCGCCGTGGTGGTCAGCCACGCTCCCGGGCGGCGGGGTACACCCTGGCGGGGCCAGGTGGTCAGGGCCTGGGCGAAGGCGTCCTGGGCGCACTCCTCGGCCGCGTCCCAGTCGCCGGTGAGCCGGATCAGGGTCGCCACTATGCGGCCCCACTCGTCGCGGAAGGCCGCGGCCACGGCGGCCTGGACGGCCCGGTCGTCAGCGCCGGCCGCACCCGTGCCGGCCCCGGCTACATCTCCCAGATGGGCCTCACTTCGATCGACCCATGCGCCGCGCCCGGTATCTGGGCCGCGATCTCAATGGCCTCGTCTAGGTCCTTGCAGTCGACGAGGTAGTAACCACCGACCTGCTCCTTGGTCTCCGCAAACGGACCGTCCGACGTGACCGTCTCGCCATCGCGAACCCGGACCGTGGTGGCATCGGTCGTGGGATACAGCCGCTCGCCGCCCTGGAGTACGCCCCGCGTGGTCATCTCCTGCATGAACTGACCGTACCGGGCCAGCATCGCCGGCCCCTCCACCTCATCCAGACTGCCCAGCCACTTCTCGTCCACACAGATCATCATCAGGTAGCGCACGGCTCCCTCCTCTGTTTGATTTATTACTCGCTCGGCCTCGGTGACCAGTCATCTACGACGACGAACAGGGTCCACCAGATCGACACCTCCGCGCCAGGAAAACCGCCTTGACTCTCCCGTTACAGGAGGGTCGACCGTGGTGACATGCTCATCTCCACCCGACCCGCAACCGGGCTTCCGAGCCCACCGACCCCCCGTCCACCGAACCCCCGGCCGTCCAACCCGTGGCTGGCCTTACCCGTCCTGATGACCGGGACGTTCATGATCGTCCTGGACTTCTTCATCGTCAACGTGGCCCTGCCGTCGATGCAGTCGAAGCTGCACGCCAGCGCCAGCGCCCTCGAGTGGGTGGTGGCCGGTTACGGCTTGACGTTCTCCACGCTACTCATCACCGCCGGCCGGCTCGGCGACCAGATCGGCCGCCGGCGGGTGTTCGCCATCGGGCTGGCCCTCTTCGTGGTGACGTCGGCCGCGTGCGGCGTCGCCCCCAACGCCGACCTCCTGGTGGCCGCCCGGATCCTCCAGGGCGTCGCCGGCGCCCTGATCAGCCCGACCGTCCTGTCGATCGTCGGGGTGGTCTTCAACGGACCGGACCGGGTGCGCGCCATCAGCATCTACGGCGCCACCCTGGGCCTGGCTGCGGCAGGGGGACAGCTCATCGGCGGCCTGCTCATCCAGGCCAACCCGGCCGGTCTGGGCTGGCGCAGCGTGTTCCTCATCAACGTGCCGGTCGGGGTGGCCGCCCTCGCCTTCACCCGGCGGTGGGTGCCGGAGTCGCGCGCCGAGGCGAGCCACCGGCTGGACCTGGTGGGCACCGCCCTGTTGACCGCCGGCCTCACCGCCGTGGTCCTACCCCTCGTCGAGGGCCGGCAGCTCGGTTGGCCGGCCTGGACCTGGATGAGCCTGGCCGCTGCCCCCATCATCCTGGCCGCCTTCGCTGCCCACCAACACCGGCTCAGTGGGAGCGGTGGCGCTCCCCTGCTCGACACTGCGCTGTTCCGGGACAAGACCCTCACCGCGGGCCTGATCACGCAGTTGGGGCTGTGGTGCGGGCAGGCGTCTTTTTTCCTCGTGTTCGCCTTGTACCTGCAACCGGGGCGCGGGCTCAGCGCCCTGCACGCTGGCCTGGTCTTCACCATCCTGGCCGGCGCCTACGTGGTGGCGTCCGTGCCGGCCCCGGCTCTGACGCTGCGCTTCGGGCGCACGTTGATCGGCGCCGGCGCCCTCACCCTGGCCGCCGGCCACCTGCTGCTACTGGCGGCGGTGTCGGCTGACGGGGTGGGCGGATCGATCGGTGCGCTGGTGCCGGGTCTGTTGCTGGTGGGGGCGGGCATGGGGCTGTGCATCACCCCGCTCACGACCACGGTGCTGGCGAGCGCCGACCCGCAACGCGCCGGCATGGTGTCCGGCGCCCTGTCCACCATGCAGCAGGTCGGCAACTCCATCGGGGTGGCGATCATGGGCGTCATCTTCTTCGGTGCGGTGGGGCACGGTTACGGCCACGCCTTCAGCCTGTGCGTCGCCACGCTGGGCGGCTTGCTGCTCGGCGTCGCCCTCCTCAGCCGGCTACTGCCGGCCCCGGCCCCGACCCCGGCCCTGACACCCGTCCCGCAGGAGGCGTGACCGTGTCCCACCCCGCCGCTGATCCGCTTGACCGCCTGGGTTTCCGCGGCCGGCGCGCGTGGCGCCGGGTGGAACGGACAATCGTCGCCCAGCACCGCGCCGACCAGGCCGCCGCCCTCGCCGGCCTCACCGGCGCCCCGGTCGGCCCCGTCCACACCACGCCGGCCGGGACCGTCATCATCGCCCTCCCGGGACGGGAGATCGCCCTCTCGGACGTCGCCGCCGTCGCCCAGGCCCGGCTGGCCGCAGCGGCCCGCGACGGTTGCCGCCTGGTCGCCACCGGACGCTACGGGGCCTTCTGGTGGTTGGCGGTCGAAGCCGGCCCCGGGTCCCGGGCGACCGTCCTCGGCACCCACCTCCGGCTGGGCCCGACGGGTGGCGCCGCCGATCCCGCTCCCGCTCGAGGCTTGACGCCACAGAGCACCAGAAAGGAAGAACCCGTTCCTATGATCGGGAGGCTGCTGATCGGGAGACCGCAGATCGGGAGGCTGTCATGACCGTGCTGCTCACCATCGGGGATTTCTCGCGGATGACCCACCTCAGCGTCAAAGCCCTGCGCCACTACCACGACGTCGGGCTGCTCGAGCCGGCGGAGGTCGACCGCTCGAGCGGGTACCGCCTCTACGACGCCGAACAGGTCCCAATCGCCCAGGTCATTCGGCGGTTCCGGGAACTAGGCATGCCAGTGGACGACGTCAAATCTGTCCTCGCCGCGCCCGACGTCACCACCCGCAACCGGGTCATCGTGGCCCATCTCGAGCGGATGGAGGACCAACTCGAGCAAACCAAGTCGACCGTGGCATCGTTGCGCGCCGTACTCGAAGCGCCCCGCGCCCCCGCGCCGGTCGAGTACCGGTCCCTGGGCCCGACCCCGACGCTGGCGGTCCGGGAGACGGTGACCGCGGCCGGGATGGAACCGTGGTGGATCGGGGCCTTCCAGGAGCTGCGCAAGGTGCTGGCCGAATCGGGCGCCGAGCGAGCCGGGCCGGACGGCTGCCTCTACCCGAACGAGATGTTCGAGCTCGAAGTCGGGGAAATGGTGGCCTTCGTGCCGGTCACGGGCCTCGCGGTCGGCTCCGGTCGGGTGCAGCCCTACGCCCTCCCACCGGTCGAGCTCGCCATCATGCTGCACCAGGGCTCCTACGACGAACTGGACCAGACCTACGGGGCCCTCGGGACGCACGTCGGCGAACGCGCCATCGGCGTCGAGGGACCGATCCGGGAGCTGTACCTGATCAGCGCGTTGGACCAGGAGGACCCGGCCGAGCTGCGCACCGAGCTCGGCTGGCCGGTGTTCCGGGCCGGATAAGAGTATTCCGGGCCGGATGAAAGTATTCCGGGCTGGATAAGAGTCGGCCGGGTCGGCGGTGCCGTACCGTTGCGGTGGTGTTCGAGCGTTTCAGCGATCAGGCCCGCAATGCGGTCGAGCTGGCTCGGACCGAGGCGAGCCGGCTGGGACACGGCCACGTCGGGACCGAGCACCTCTTGCTGGGGATTCTCGCCGAGGGTGATACCCCGGCCGCTCGGGCCCTCACCAGCTCTGGCGCTTCGCTGGCCGGTTGCCGCGAACTGGCGGCCGAAGCCGTCGGCACGCAAAGCCCGGCCGGCCCCGGCGCCGACCTGCGCCTGACCCAACGGGCCAATCGGGCCCTGGAACGGGCCGCCCGGCTGGCCCTGCGGCGCCGGGACGCCGAGGTGGAAACCAGCCACGTTTTGCTCAGCGTGCTCGATGTCGAAGGGCGGGCCGGCCAGGTGTTGCGGGGGCTGGCGGTGGATCTCACCGCCCTCCGCGCCGCCGTCGACGGCCGGACGCCGGCCGAGACCGGCCAGGCGACCACGCCGGCGGCTGAAGTCCCGGGGGCGAACGCCGTTGTGCCGACCGCCGTGGGGGCGAACGCCGTGGCGCCGCGCTGCGGAGTGTGCCACGCCGACCTGGCCGACACCCTCGCCCACCGGGTCGTGACCACCGCCGCCGGCCAGCCGTACCTGGTGGTCTACTGCTCGGCGTGCGGGACGACGGTCGGCGCCGCGCCGGCGTAGCCCGGCCTCCACCCGCAGATCGACGCGCCAAAGCGGACAGACCTCGCGCCTCGCCCAGCCGGTCAGGCCGGAGTGTGTCCGTTCGTGTGCGGAATTCCGCACCATTCCGCACAAGCTTCGAGGTCCTGACCGCGGCCGGGCGCGAAGTCTGTGCGTTTCGGTGCCCCCATGCGACGACGGCTATGTTGCCGTTGCGAGACCATCTGCGGGGCAAAGGGGCTCACAGGTTGAAGGCGGACACCATGCTCGGGTAAGTGGCGGCCATACCCAGCTTGGGCAGACCGAGCAGCTGTTCGGCGGTGGCGAGCAGGGAGTAGTGGTTGAAGAGGGTCGCGGACTTGGTCTCCGGGACCGTGCTGGGGCTGACAACGATCGTCGCCACGTGACAGGCGACGTCCGTGGTGTTGGCGGCGCAGTCGTTGCTGCTACCGCCGTCGCCCTCGTCAAACGTGACGAAGACCGCCGTGGTGCCACTGCGGTAGGCGGGGCTATCGAGGATGAGGGGCAGGTTGTGGGCCAGCCAGGTGTTGCCCGCACCGACCGAGCTGTCGTGCATGTCGTCGATCACGTTGGGAGTGACGAAGGAGAAGGCGGGCACCGTGCCCCCTGCCACGTCGGTGGCGAGCTGGTCGTAGGGGACATCGAACGTGGCGCAGCCCGAGAGCGCGGTGAAATAGGCGGGCGGGTTGTGGCGGACGGCGTAGTTCCCGGAGTCCGAAGGGTCACAGTTCGTAGGCATCGACTCCTCGTAGGCCTTCCACGACTCGCCCTGGCCGAAGATGCTGGGGGCGTTGGTGCGGCACGATCCTGACGGCGAGCAGTCCGGGACGAACGGGCCCAGGGCGTCGAGGGCCAGCCCGGACGTGGCGGCGATGTAGTTGGGAAGGCTGGGATGGGAGATGTTGTGGTAGTTGGTGGCCAGCCCGCACTCGCCGGCCACCTGGTTGAGGTAGGGAGCGTCGCGTACGCCGATGACGGTGTCATAGCTGTGGTTCTCCATCCAGATCCAGATGACGTGCCGGTAGGTCCGGGCCGCGGCCTGGACGCCACAGGGGTGGGCGGCCGTGGCGACCGCTTGCCCCGGGAGGGTGGTCACCGATGACGGTGCCGTGATGGTCGGCGCCGCCGCACCCGTCGGCGACGGAGCCGGCTGGGTGGTCGGAGTGCTCTTCGGGTTCGCCGATGAGCCGCAACCGGCGAGCAGCATCCCTACCAATACCACCGCACCCACCGCGCGAGTGGGCCGGTGCGCCCGCCCGCGCCCGGTCGCCCTTGACGTCACCGGCGTCAAGGTAGCCCGTCCCGGTCACGCGGCCGGATCGCCTCGTCACCGCCGGAAACTCAGTTGGCCGGCTCGATACGATCCGGCCGATGAACGCGAGGCGCCGGGCCCGGCCCCTAGTGGCCGGGCTGGTGGCCATCCTTGCCGCCGGCTGCGCGGGTGGGAGTGGCCGTCCTCCCGCCCGCGCCAGCGGCGCCACCACCACCGTCGCCAGGTCCGCGTTGACAACGACCGCTCCCGGACCGCCGCAGGTACCGGTGGTCGGCTGCCACAGCAGCTACGGCGTCCCGCCCCCGGTCAGCCGGACCACCCTGCCGCCCGTGCTCACCGTCGATCTGCCCCGCGCCACCGCAGACCAGTTGAGCTACTACACCAACGACACCAGGACGCTCACCCCCCTTCTCGGCCTACGGTCGTGGAACTGCCAGGTGCAGGTGGGCGCCGATGGCACCACCGGCTTCGACATCTGGCCCGCCGGCAGCTCTGGCGCCAATGGCCAACCCGGCGTCGACGCGGCCGCGGACTCCGCCTGCCAGGGCTGCGTGTACTCGACCGTCTGCGCCTTCGTACCCGCAGCCGCGACTCAGCTCGGCTACGCCGGGCTGCCCTGCCCGGCCTTGGGGAAAGGCACCACGGTCGACTTCATCAAGGGATCAGCCAGCGAGGCCGGGCCGGTCGTCGACGACGTCATCGGGTTTACCTTACCGACCGTGCCGACCTCAACCCGGGGGGTCGTGCTCTACCACTGGCGTCCGGGGGTCGGGGCCTCGGCGTCCGAGGAGACCTGCAACCTACCGGCGATGCCACCCGAGCTCTGCACGGCCATCCTCCACGCCTTTGTGGTGGCCGCCTGGCTGCTGCGCACCTAGCCCACGGCACCGCTTCGTTCTACCGGCACCTCCCCATCGGCCGAGC
>DASXZS010000086.1:0-3833 GCA_036501785.1 Acidimicrobiales bacterium
CCAGCGCCAGATCAGCGATCCGCTGGCCCTGGCCCTGCTCGAAGGTCGCTACCGCGAGGGCGACACCGTCGTGGTCGACGCCCCGCTGGGCAGCGGGCCGGTGCTCACCGGCGAGGGTCTGACCACCCCGGATGGCGCGGCGCCGGTGGCCGAGGACAACCTGGTCCTGGGATAAGAGCCTTCTGGCGATAAGAGCCTTCTGGGTCGCGGATTTTGCGCGATTCCTCGCGTATTACGCGACGAATCGCGCGAAAATCCAGTGCGGTCGGCCTGGCGCGGCTAACGGTCGGTTTGGTCCAGCGGAGGCGTGTGTGGGTCGGACTGGTTCGGATCGTTCTCGAACCGGTCGCTGTAATTGCGGGCGTCCAGGCGCCGGAGGAACGGGATGTGCGGCAACTCGAGAGTGAGAAGCAGGCCGGCGGCGGTGATGGCGCCAAGGAGCAGATGCCCGAAGCCCACGACCAGGCCGATGGCGGCGGCCGCGAAAATGGTGGCCGCAGTGGTCACCCCGCTGATCATCCCGCCTTCCCGGTGCAGGACGACGGCGCCGCCGATAAATCCGACGCCGGTTACCACCCCGGCGATGGCCTGGGGCGACGAATGGGCCGCCACCGCGGTGACCGCAGCCGCCGCGGCGCCGACAACTGCGAAGGTCCGGTCGCCGGCCGGCGAGCCTCGTAGCTGCCGTTCGAACCCGAAGATGTACGCCAGAGCGAAGCCAGTGGCGATGCGGGCGAGCAGGGATAGGTCGGCTTCGGACACGGGCAGTCAGGCCCGCGACGCGATGCGGCAGGGAATGTCGGCGTTCTCGTCGAGGTGGTAACTGGCGCACACCCGGTGGTACCCATCCGCGACCAGGAGGGGGACGCCGCGCACGAGCAACACCGGCGACAGCTTTCTCCCCGCCTTCACCTTGGCCAGATCGGACGCCACGTGCACGTCGTCGGGCGGGAGCAGCGCCAGGTTGCTGGCCCGCAGGACGTCCTTGGCGTGGTAGTGGGCGAGGGGGCCAACCTGGCGCAAGGCCTTGACCTGCTTCCTCGCTGCCGCCGGCTCCATCAACAGCGAGAGGTAGGACTCGGCCGCGGGGTAGTCCTGGTCGTCGGGCTCGTCTTTCCAGTGCTCTGCGGGCGTGGCCACCTCGGCGTCAAACTAGCGGCCCGCCGGGCGGCCAGCGGGGATCTCCGGGGCCGGCTGGCTAACCTGCGAGCAGGGAGGAGACCACATGGATCGAGAGTTGCCTCACCCGCCGCGTCCACCGCGTCTGCCTGCGCTCGCGGACGTGCCCGACGGTGTGCCCGAGCTCAACATCTTCCGCACCTTGGCCCACCACCCCAAGTTGTTGGACCGCTTCAGCCGCTTCGGGGGGTTCCTGCTCTACCGGGGCCAGCTACCGGACCGGGAACGCGAGCTGGTCATCCTCCGCACCGGGTTTCGATCCGGCTCCGTCTACGAGTACGGCCAGCACACCGTCATGGGCACCGCCGCTGGCCTGACCGCGGAGGAGATCGGCCGGCTGACCAGGGAGGGGACCGACGGGTGGGCCCCGACCGACCGCGATCTGGTGACGTTCGTGGACGAGCTGTGCGCCGTCAATACCGTGTCCGATGCCACCTGGGCCCGGCTGGCCGGGCGGTGGACGGAGGCGGAACTGCTCGAGCTCCTCGTCGTGGCCGGCTTCTATCGCCTGGTGTCGGGCCTGCTCAACAGCGTGGGCGTGGAGCTGGAGCCCGGCACTCCGGGCTGGCCCGATCCGGCCGCCGCCCCGGCCACACCGTAGGGCGCCGCCGCGGCTGAGGTCGCCACTATGCTGATCCGGTGAGCGAGGCTGATCCGGTGAGCGAGCCGGCAGGACGGGACCGATGAGCGCAACCGTCGTAGTCGGAACCCAGTGGGGAGACGAAGGCAAGGGGAAACTTACCGACCTGCTCGCCAAGGAGATGCAGGTGGTGGTGCGCTATCAGGGCGGCCACAATGCCGGGCACACCATCGTGGTGGACGGCGAGACCTTTGCCCTGCAGCTGCTCCCGAGCGGGATCCTCTACGACCACATCACGCCCGTGATCGGCAATGGAGTCGTGGTCGATCCCGGGGTGTTGCTGGCGGAGATCGCTACGCTCACGGCTGGCGGGGTGGACTGCAGCCGGTTGCGGGTATCGGGCAACGCCCACCTGATCATGCCCTACCACCAGGAGATCGACGCCCTCACCGAGCGGCACCTGGGCCGCAACAAGCTGGGGACCACCAAGCGGGGTATCGGTCCGGCCTACGCCGACAAAGCGGCCCGGGTGGGGATCCGGGTCCAGGACCTGCTCGACGCCAAGATCTTCCGCGAGAAGCTCGACGTGGTCCTCAAAGAGAAGAACCTGGTGCTGGCCAAGATCTACAACCGGCTGCCCCTGTCGGCCGACGACATCGCGTCCCGGTACCTCGACGAATACGCCCCCGCCCTGGCGCCGCTCATCGACGATGCGGTGGGCATTGTCCACGAGACCCTGGCGGCCGGCGGTCACGTGTTGCTCGAGGGGGCCCAAGCCACCTTCCTGGATCTGGACCACGGCACCTACCCGTTCGTGACCTCCTCCAACCCGGTCGCCGGCGGAGCGTGCGTCGGGGCCGGCATCGGGCCCCGCGACATCACCTCGGTCATCGGGATCGCCAAGGCCTACGTGACCCGGGTGGGATCGGGCCCGTTCGTCACCGAGCTCACCGACGAGCTGGGTGAGGTGCTGGTCGAACGGGGCCACGAGTTCGGGACCAACACCGGCCGGCGGCGTCGCACGGGGTGGTTCGACGCGGTGATGCTGCGCCAGGCCGCCCGCCTCAACTCCCTCACCGAGATCGCCCTCACCAAGCTGGACGTGCTCGACACCTTCGACACCCTTCGGGTCTGCGTGGCGTACGAGTGCGACGGGCAGCGTTACCAGTATCTGCCCTACCACCAGACGGTGCTGCACAAGGCCACCCCCATCTACGAGGACCTGCCCGGTTGGGGCGTCGACACCTCGGCGGCGACCGAGTTGCATCATCTGCCTGCCGCCGCCAAGGACTACGTGCACTTCCTGGCCGACCAGGTCGGCGTGCCGATCAAGCTGGTCGGTGTGGGGCCGGGCCGCGAGCAGTTCGTCAGGTTCGGGCCCTAGTGCCCGGCCGGCGCAGCCAGGTGTGCGTGGTGGGCAGCGGCGGCCGGGAGCACGCCTTGGCCATCACCTTGGCGCGCACGGCCGACGTGATGGTCTGTCCCGGCAACCCTGGCATGTCGGCCCTCGGGGTGCCTTGCGTGGCGGGGCCGCCCGAGGCGGTGGCGGCCGACCTGTTTGTGATCGGCCCGGAGGCGCCGTTGGTGGACGGGCTGGCCGACCGGTTGCGGGCTGGTGGGCGGCTGGTGTTCGGCCCGGACGCCGCCGGGGCCCGCCTGGAGGGTTCGAAGGCGTGGATGAAAGACCTCCTCGCCGAGGCCGGCGTCCCGACCGCGGCGTTTGGGGCCTTCGATGACATCGGGCCGGCCCTCGAGTTCCTGCGCTCGTGGCCGGGCCCCTGGGTGGTCAAGACCGACGGGCTGGCGGCGGGCAAGGGCGTCCTCGTCACCGACGACCTGGACGTGGCGGCTGCAGACGTCAGCGCCAAGCTGTCGGGCGCGGCGTTCGGCGCCGCCGGTCGGCGGGTGGTGATCGAGGAGGGGCTCACTGGTCCCGAGGTGTCCCTCATGGCCATCTGCGATGGCGAGCGGGCTTGGCCCCTTGCGCCCGCCCAGGACTTCAAACGGGCGGGCGACGGCGACCGCGGCCCCAACACCGGCGGCATGGGGGCCTATTCGCCGGTACCGGTGGTGA
>DASXZS010000087.1:0-1662 GCA_036501785.1 Acidimicrobiales bacterium
CACCCCGGCCACCAGCAACCCCAGCATCAAGGCGTCGTTGTGCGCCCCCCCGATCAGGTAGAGCAGCACCAGCGGATTGAGCACGGCCAGAACGAAGGCCGGCCCCGGCGCGGCGCCGACCGAGCGGGCGATGACGGGCACCGAGGCGGCGATGAGGAGCACTCCGGCCAGCGCCACCAGCCGGTACCCCTCGACGGCGGCGAGCACGCTCTGGCCCGAGATGGCGGCGAGGGCCCGCCCGATGTCCATGAAGAGCGGCCCGTAGGGCGCGTGGGCCTGCCGCCACAGCGGGTCGACCAAATGGAGGAACGACGGACCGTGCAGAGCGGCCGGACTGTGGCGGTAGGGGTTGATCCCCCTCTCCGTGAGCTGGCCCAGGGCGGCGTAGGCGTAGACGTCGCGACTGAAGAGCGGCGGGATGACCAACAACGGTGCCACCCAAGCGGCCAGAACCGCGTAGAGGTGGCGCAGTGGTCGCTCGGCGCTGCCGATGCTCAGGCAGTACCAAGCGCCGAGGAGCAGCACGATGCCGGCGTAGACCAGGAGCATCCCCGCCCATTGATGACTGAACGGTCCCGATGAGAGCTCGAGCGGCCACGACCCCCGAAGGTCGGAGGTGAAGGGAGAACCGGCCTGCAGCACACCCAGCGCGATGAGGACGACCCCGAGGAATCCGGTGGCGGCGTGGCCGAGGAACACACGACTCGGCGAACGGCCCACGGCTCCATCATGGCGGGCCGTCGCCGGCACGCCACCGCCCGGGGCCGGGGTCAGGCCGACCACGTCAACCCGCGCCGGCCCGGAGGCCGAGTCCTCAGGAGCTGGGCTCCCGTTCGGCTGGCTCCCGGTAGCCACGTGCCGCCAGGAACGACAGCAGCTCGTCCGCCGCCTCCTCGGCCGAGGCCACCACCACGCGGGGCGGGTCGAAGACAGTCAAGGCCCCCGACAGGGTGAGCAGGCGCTCCCGGGTCGGCAGATGCTCGTCCGGCCCGTTGAGCACCCGGGGCCGGGGCCGGAAGGGCTGGGTGCGGCCCGACTCGGGTTCAACCGGTTGGCGCGTGGTGGCCACGGGAATCGTCGCCGAGGTGCTCTGGAGTACCCGGGGCAGGGCGGCCCGGCGCAGCGGGGCCAACCCGCCGTCGACCGAGATGACCGCCGGCGCCGTGACCTCCACCTGCTCCCGTCGCCCCCGGTCCAGCCGACGCTCGATGTGCAGCGACCCGTCCACCAGCGACACCGCCGCCGAGCCCAGGACCTGGGCCCACCCGAGGAGGCCGGCCACGAAGGCGGGCACCGAGCCCGAGCCGCGATCGAGGCTGTAGTCACCGGCGATGACGAACCGGGCCCCGTCCACCTGGGCGGCCAGGGCGGCGGCCACATCGGCGCTGGGCGCGCCCGGTGGCAGGTCGACCCGGACCACGTCGGCTGCACCGGCTTCGAGGGCCTGGCGCAGGACGGCCTCGGCGGGCGGTCCGCCGGCCGTGACCGCCCGCACCGGCAGCTGTTCGGACTCGCCGATCTGCAAGGCCAACTCGAGCGCGCACTGATCGCTGGCCGAGAGGCCGCCGTGGGGATCGTGGGTGACCACGCCGGTCAACGGATCGGTCGAGGGCCGGAGGTCGACGTACTTGAGCAGCACGGCGATGCAATGACCGGCCACCT
>DASXZS010000088.1:0-4564 GCA_036501785.1 Acidimicrobiales bacterium
TGTCATGCGGTCGCGAGCAATACGACCCGCAGTGCTGGCGTCGACGCTCGTGGTGGGGCTCACCGGTCTGGCGTGGGCGTCGCCGGCCGGCGCCACCCCGAAGCCGCCCGCCCCCAGCGGCGCGGTCGTGACCTCGTTGTCGACTACGACCTACGGGTCGGTCCTCACCGTCGGTGGTACCGGTCCGCTGGCCGGGGCCCCGCTCTACCTGGTCAGCAGCGATGCCCGCGGGAAATTCGGCTGCACCACCACCCTGGAGTCCACCTACATGGGGCAGATCACCTGCACCGGTCCCGAGAGCGACATCTTCAACAACGTTCTCACTGACGAATGGCCGGCCTTCACCACCACGGGCAGGCCGGTGGCCGGACGCGGTGTCAGCGACGACCTCCTCGGCACGGTGTACCGGCCCGGGATCGGCCGCCAGGTGACCTACGCCGGCCATCCGCTCTACCTGTTCGACCCCCCGTCGAACCCGTTCGTGCCCGTCGGGGAGGGGTTCCTGGAGACGGTGGCGCCGCTTCCGCCGTGGCACGGGTTGTGGGACCTGGTGTCGTCGCACAAGGGTCAGCCGGCACCAGGACCTGCCACCATCGAGACCGGGACACTGCCGGACGGTTCGACGACGGTTGCCGTTGAGGAGTATCCGAACGCCGTCCCCGGCGGCGCGGCCATTACCGCCTACTCCTTCAGCCGGGACCATTACCGGGACATCGATTGCACCGGCGCCTGCGCCGTCACCTGGATTCCCGTGCTCACCACCGGCCCCCCACAGGTCGCTGGAGGTATCGCCGCCAAAGACGTCGGCGTCGTCCGGCGGGCCGACGGAACCCACCAGGTCACCTACAAAGGCAAGCCGCTGTACCTGTACTCCTCCGAGCAGGCCGTATTCACTAGCCCGTCAAGTCCGCCCTCGACTACCGGCACGGTCGGCAACGGCAACGGGCTCCGCGGCCCGGACGGTGGCCACTTCAGCATCGTCGCTCCCGGCTAACCGCCGCTCGCGACACCCGGTCGATCAGTCACGCCCGGCCGGCGGACCCACCTCCGCCGGCCGGGCGTGTGCGATCCTTGACAGGTGAACGAGGGCACATCGGTCGCCGCCGCCCGACCGCGAGCCCCCGAGGCCGCGAGGAGCCCCAGCCGCCGCTTCGGCGGCGTCGCCGACTGGCCCTGGGCGGTCCTCCTCGTCGTGGGGACGGCTGTGGTCGGCATCATCCGGCTGGCCCTGTCGATGCACGGTACCTACAGCTCGGGCGGCGACGTGGCCTTCTTGGAGCTGCAGATCCGGCAGGTCCTCCGCGGCGGGGTGTCGCTCGGTCCCTACTCGCGGTACGGCTGGCACCATCCCGGGCCGTTCGTGTTCTACCTGTACGCCCCGCTGTACTGGCTGACCGGCGAGAGCTCCCGGAGCCTGTTTCTCAGCAGCTGGATCCTCAACTGTGCCTGCGGTCTCGGGGCGGTCCTGGTGGCGCGGCGCCGCTTCGGCGAGGGGGCAGCCCGGCTGACCGCGGCCGGCTTCCTGGTCTACGTGTACTGCGCCGGATTCACGTCCCTGATCGACCCGTGGAACCCGTCGCTGCTCCCGATGCCGATGCTGTTCCTCATGGTGTGTGCCGCAGCCGGGGCGGCCGGTTCGGCCTGGGGGGTGGCCTGGGCGCTGGTAGCGGCGTCGTTCCTGATCCAGACCCACATAGCCACCACCCTGCTGGCCGGGGTACTGGTGCTGGTGGCGATCGGTGGGTACGTCCACGGCCGGTTCGCCGGCGCCGGTCGGAAGTCGATCCACTCGGGTGCGGCCCGGGCCCGGATGATCCGCAGGGGGCTGCTGCTGTGGGTGCTGCCGCTGGCCGTCATCTGGGCGGCGCCGCTCGGGCAGCAGGTCACCGCCTCCAAGGGCAACCTCACCACCATCGCCCACTTCTACCTGCACCCGCCCGCGTCCGCCGGCCCGAGCACCCACACCCTCCGGCAGGCCCTTCAGGTGGTCAGCGACTACTCGACGGTCGTCCCCGCCGGCACGCCTGCCGTGGGGGACGTGGGCGCCCACGCCGGCCGGCTGCTGTGGGCCGCGGCCTTCGCGGTGATCGGCATCGCGGTGGCGGTGGCCTGGCGGCGGCGGTCGAAATTCATGGCCTGGCTGAGCCTGCTCACGCCGTTGGGAATGGCGGTGGCCACCCTGTCCGCGTTGCGGGCCATCGGCCCTTACTACGGCTACTTGTTCTTCTGGTGCCAGACGTTGGCCCTCCCGGCCCTCATCGCCTTGGGGGCCCTGATCCTCGAGTACATCCGCCGCCCGGCGACGCACCGCCGGCGGCCAGGACTGCTTGCCCCCCTGGCCGGGGCCGCCGGCCTGCTGGTGGCCACCGGGCTGGCCGTTTCGGCCGTTACCAGCCCCCCCACCAACTCCGTCCCGGACTCACCGACGTCGCGGGCCGTGGCAGCACGGATCGAGCAGATCGTGGGGAGCCGTCATACGGTGTTCACGGTCGACGTGGTGCAGCAGGACTTCGCCGACGGCGCCCTGGTGCTCAAGCTGGCCAAGGACGGCTACCGCTTCCACTTGTCACCCGAGATGGACCTCTACGACGGGGACACGTCGAGGGCCGCGGTCGGTCCGGTCATCGAACTGGAGGACGTCTACACCGCCCCGCCGGAGGTGCTGCCGGGTACCCACGTCATGTCCCTAGGCAACCTCGAGCTGTGGGTCGTGCCGGCGGCCGGTTAGCCCCGCCGGCTGGCGAACCAGTCCCGTAACACCTCGGCGCACTCGGGCTCGCGTACCCCGGCGAGGACCGGGAGCTCATGGTTGAGGCGGGGATCCACGCACAGGTTGTAGAGCGAGCCGCACGCCCCCGCCTTCGGGTCGGGAGCACCGAATACCAGGCGCCCCACCCGGCCCGCCACCAGCGCCCCCGCGCACATCGGACAGGGTTCCAGGGTGACGTACAGGGTGGCGTCGGACAGCCGCCAGCTACCGAGCGAGGCGGCCGCCTGGCGCAGGGCCAGGATCTCGGCGTGGGCGGTGGGATCGCGGTCGGTCTCTCGTTGATTGCCGGCCGCCCCGATCACTTGGTCGCCGGCCACGACCACCGCGCCCACGGGCACCTCGCCGGCCGCGCCCGCCCGCCGGGCTTCGGCCAGGGCCAAACCCATCGCCTCGGCGTCGTTCACGGCCGGCACGGTACCGCCTTCCGGCAGGACAACGACCCACCCATCCCGAATCCAGATGCAACGTTCGGGCGGCGCTGGGGCCGTCCGGCCAGGCGCGGCGACGCCGCGGACGACAAAGAGCTTCGGCCCGCGCCGGCTCCCTCTTTCCCCTGATCATCGACGCGGCGCGGCTCAAAGACCCGCCGGGCCGGGCAACGACACGACCATGCGGGTCCCACCCTGCGGTCCCAGCGGAGACTCGGCTCGGACCGAGCCGCCCATGGCCTCGACCAACTCGGCCACGATGGCCAGGCCCAGCCCCGAGCCGATGGGCCGGTCCGCCCGGGGCCGGGAGACGAAGAGGCGCTCGAACACGCGGGGCAGGTCGCCGGCGGCGATGCCCGGTCCGTCGTCGGACACCCACAGCTCCGAGCGCCCGGCGCCGTTGGCGGTGGCCACCCGGACCTCGTGGGTGGCGTAGCGCAGGGCGTTCTCGATGAGGTTCGCCGTGACCTGCGCCAGGCGGTCCGGATCGGCGGTGGCCATGACGGCGCGGGGGTGGCCGTTGTCGACGACCAGCGACAGGCCCAGCTCGGCGGCCGCCGGGGCGAAGCCGGCCGCGGTCGTCGCCACCGCCGGCGCCAGGTCGAACGGTCGCAGCTGCAGGGTGAAGCGCCGGGCCTCGAGCGTCGCCAGGGCCAGCAGGTCGCCGACCAGGCGCTCCAGGCGGGCGGCCTCCGAGGCGATGACGCTGGCCGCGGCCGGGATGTCGACCACCGTGCCGTCCTCGATGGCCTCGGCGAAGCCGCGGATGGAGGTGAGGGGGGTGCGCAGGTCATGGGACACCGACAGCAGGAACTGGCGTTCGGCGCCCTTGGCCTGCGCCAGGCTGGTGGCCATGGCGTTGACCGACGCGGCCAACTCCCCCAGCTCCGGGTCGGTCCCGGGCGGATCGGGGACGCGGGCGTCCAGGTCGCCGCCCGCGATGCGGCTCGTCACCGCCTGAGTGGCCTCCAGGGGCCGGATGAAACGGCGGCCCAGGCGGTGGGCCACCGCGACGGCCACCAGCAGAATGACGAGCGACGCCACCACGAACCACAAGCCGGCGCCCTCCAGCGCGCTGGGCGGGCTGCGGGTCAGCACCACCACCTGGACCACGTCACGGGGGGCGCCGAGGATCTGCACTTGGGACTGGTACGGGACGGCGGCGTAGACCAGACCGCCCTTGGTACCCGACACCGTGGCGCCGCGCAACAGGGCGGCCGGATCGAGGTTGGCGGCCACCAGCCCCCCCGGCAGGGCGGGCTTCACCCGAGGGGTGGTCGGATCGAACAGGGCCCCGGACGGGCGGAGCGCGACGACAGCCGAGCCTTCGAGGCGCAGCGTGGATTTGAGGGCCACGAGCAGGTTG
>DASXZS010000089.1:0-2617 GCA_036501785.1 Acidimicrobiales bacterium
GGACGGATGACGTGGCCGGCGAACTGCCCGAGCTAATCGTCGCCGATGCCGCCGCCTGGCGGGCCTGGCTGGACAGACACCACCGCGAGCCCACCGGAGTGTGGCTGGTGCTGGCCAAGAAAGGCACCACTGACCCCACCAGCCTCACCTACGACCAAGCCCTCGACGACGCCCTCTGTTACGGCTGGATCGACGGCCAGACCGCGAAGCGCGACGAGACCACCTACCGGCAGCGCTTCACGCCCCGGCGGGTCCGGAGCAACTGGTCACAACGCAATGTCGGCATCGTCGACCGCCTCATCGCCGAAGGCCGTATGCACCCGGCAGGCCACGCCCAGGTCGAGCGAGCCAAGGAGGACGGCCGCTGGGCCGCCGCCTACGCCGGGACGGCCAGCATCGAGATCCCACCCGACCTGACCGCGGCGCTGGCCGCCGACCCGAGGGCCCGGGCCATGTTCGACATCCTGACCAGCCAGAACCGTTACGCCGTGCTGTACCGGATCGGCAGCCTCAGACGCCAGGAGACCCGAGCCAAGCGCATCACGGAGTACGTGGCCATGCTCGCCCGCGGCGAGACGATCTACCCGCAGAAACGGACGCTCGGCGACTGATCCTCACGCCTCCAGCACGGCGTCGAGCAGCCCGGGGAAGCGGGCGTCCAGGTCGCCCCGGCGCAGCGACACGTAGCGCCGGGACCCTTCAACCCGGGTGCGAGTCAGACCGGCCTCGCGCAGCACCTTGAGGTGGTGGGACATTGTCGACTTGCTGTAGCCCCGGCCGACTTCCTCGAGAATGCGGGCGCAGCTCTCCTCGCCGGAGTCATCCAGGGTGCGCACCATCGCCAACCGGCCCGGATCGGAGAGGGCGGCCAGCAGCCTCGGCAGGTCCAGCTCCTCCGTATCGGGCTGGGCGATGTCGTCGATCACGTCCTCAGTGTAGGTAAATCGTTTGCCAAAGTTCGAGTCTGGCTGTATTGTTCGATGACTCTCGAACTGTTCGTGAGATGCAAAACACTGGCATCCACCGCTGAGGAGACCCCCGTGACGACCAGCGCCCCCCTCGCCGATCCACGCCGTTGGCGCATGCTACCCGTGATCCTGACCGCTACCTTCATGGCCCTGTTCGATTTCTTCGTGGTCAACGTGGCCGCCCCCTCACTCCAGCGGGACCTGCACGCCAGCCAGTCCTCGCTGGAGTTGGTGGTCGGCGGCTACGCCTTCAGCTACGCCACCGGCCTGATCACCGGCGGCCGCCTGGGCGACCTGTTCGGCTACCGCCGGCTGTTCATCACCGGCATGGCCGCCTTCTCCGTGGCCTCGCTCCTGTGCGGCCTGGCCCAATCGCCGGCCCAGCTGGTCGCTGGGCGCCTGGCCCAAGGTTTCACCGCCGCGGCCATGGTGCCCCAGGTGCTCGCCCTCATCACTGCCACCTTCCCCGGTGAGGAGCGGCCCCGGGCCCTGTCCTGGTTCGGGATGGCGATCGGTGCCGGCTCGGTGGCCGGTCAGGTCATCGGGGGCCTCCTCCTCCAGGCCAACGTGCTCGGCCTCGGATGGCGGAGCATTTTCCTCGTAAACGTGCCCATCGGCGCCGTCACCATCGCCTTCGCGGTGCGACTCCTCCCCCACGCCCGAGCCGGGGCCCGCCCCCAGCTCGACATCGTCGGCGCCCTCGGTATCTCCGCCAGCCTGGCCCTGGCCCTGGTCCCGCTGGTCCTCGGGCGCAGCGAGGGCTGGCCGGTATGGACCTGGGTAACCCTGGCCGCCGCGCTGCCCGCGCTGCTGCTGGTGGGCCGCTGGGAGCGGCGGGTGGGCCGGGCCGGCGGCGACCCCCTCGTCGACCTGGACCTGTTGCGGGAGCGGGTGTTCGCAGCCGGCCTGGCTCTCAACGGGGCGTTCCTGGCCTTCTTCGCCAGCTTCATGCTGGCCCTCACCCTGCTGCTGCAATTCGGGCTGGGCCTCACCGCCCTCCAGTCCGGCCTGACGTTCGGACCGCTCGGTGTCATGTTCGCCGTCACCTCGGTGTCGAGCGGCCGGCTGGTGGCCCGCTACGGCGTGCGGGTCATCCGCCTGGGTGCCGCCATCTCCGGTGCCGGACTGGTGGCCCTGCTGCTCCAGCTGTGGGCCGCCGGCGGGTCCATCCACGCGCCAGAGTTGATCCCGGCGATGATGGTGATCGGGGTGGGAAATGGGATGGCCGTTCCGTCCCTCATCGGCGCCGTGCTCTCCGGCGTGGATCCGGCTCGGGCCGGCGGGGCGTCCGGGGTGCTGGTGACCGCCCAACAGTTCTGCAGCGCCGCGGGCGTGGCCGTCATGGGCGTGGTGTTCTACTCCGCCCTCGGCAGCCACCCCGGACGGGCCGACTACGTCACGGCCATGATGCGGCTGCTGGGGTTCGACCTGTTCCTGGTGGTGGCGGCCATGGCGCTGACCTCGTTGCTGCCGAGCCGGCGCCCGCCCGTGGCGGCCGAACCGGTCGAGGCGGTCGACGAGCTGGAACTCGAAGGGGCCTGGCCGGCGGCCTAGAGGTTGGTGTCCTCGGCGGGCGCCGACGGGACAGCCAGGTCGGCTTCTCCCCGACCGCGAGCGGGTGGGCAGTCGACGCCGAGGGTGTAGGAGGT
>DASXZS010000090.1:0-1735 GCA_036501785.1 Acidimicrobiales bacterium
CTGGTCCTCGGCAACTACGTCTACGCCGACGGCGCCAGCAACGTCCGCGTCGCCACCGCCGTCGACGCCCTGACCGTCCGCCTGCAGTCTGCTCGCCCTGACGTCACTCTGGCCTTCCTGGCCACCCCCACGGATGTCTTCGCCGTCCCACCCGAAGCGGTCGCCGAGTCCGGTCGGCGGTTCGCGGCTCGGCCGCTGGCCGCCAAGCTGGCCCTGACGGCATCCACCGGCCGCATGTTCAGCCAGGCCTACCCGTCCGGCTCCACTTCGGCCCCGGACGACGGCCCGGGCATCAACGACAGCCTCATCGCCCAGCAGGGCCCCAACTACGCCCTGGCCAAACGCCTCCAACGCTGGCGCGCCACGGTCGCCCGCCACGACGGCGCGAAGGTCTCCCTCAACGTGGCCCCGCCGACGAAGACCAGGTCGGTCACGAAAAATCGGGCCCTGGCCGCCGCCTACGAAGGCGCCCCGCGGTTCGGAGTGGAGGCGTTCGCCCCGGCCACGACCCGCACCCTGATGGCAGCGCTGCTGGTGTACGACCTGTGCGCCGGTGACACCGGGGTGCGGACTCACCCTTGGCAGGACGAGGCCCACAGCGCCGCCCACGGTGGCCTCTGGCGCATCCCCTACACGCCCCGCAGCGCCCTCCCGGTCGCCGCGTTGCTCGGCTACCCCTCATCCCGTCGCCGCTGAACCCGTGTCCTGGCGCAGAGCTGAAGTAGTAGCTTTTCCTCGTGAGTGAGACTGCCGAGATCCTCGCCGACCCGGAGGCTCTGAGAGGCTTGGCTGAAGCCCGCGAGTCCGAGCAGGCCGGTGACGTCACCTACGGGGTAGAGGCTGCTCGCGCGCTCCTGGCTGACCGTGAGTCGGTGAGCACTGAGCCGAACGAGCCCGGCTGAACCACCCTGGTCCGCCAGCCGTGTCATCACCGGGAAGCTGGTTGCACTCACAGGCCAGCTCCCCGGCGCCGGGGCCGCCCGCCAGTGGCTCCGGCGCCGAACTTCCCTCGCCGCCCCGGGGCGCCGGAGGTCAGCTAGCCGGCTTGTCCGGCGGAAACTCAGCCGGATACGGCTCGGCGAAGTCAGCCGAGCGGCTCACGTTCTCCCAGGCCGTCGCCTCGTCAAGCTGCCGCCGCGAGTAGTCCAGCGACATCTCCACCGCGTTCACTCCCAGCAGCAGATGCGACGGCAGGTTGTCCCGCTTGACCACCTGGACCAGAATCTCCGCCGCCCGCACCGGATCGCCCGCGGCCCCGGACGTGTTGGCCCGTATCCGCCGGTGCATGACCCCGATCGTGCCGTCGTACTCCTCCGGGATGTCGTGGATGGTCATCGACGACCCCGCCCAGTCGGTCGCGAACCCGCTCGGCTCGACCACCATGACCTGCACCCCGAACGGCGCCGTCTCCACCTGAAGCACCCGGCTGAACCCGTCGACGGCAAACTTCGCCGCCTGATAGCTGCCGATCCCCGGCGACCCGCCCACCCGTCCGCCCACCGACGAGAACTGCACGATGCGCCCCCCGCCCTGGGCCCGCAACTGCGGGATGACGGCCTTGGAGACGTTGTACACACCCCAGAAGTTCGTCTCGAACTGCTCCCGGAAGTCGTCCTCGTCCAGCGTCTCAATCGGTGCCAGGTTCGCGTACCCCGCATTGTTGACGACCACGTCCAGCCGCCCGAACTGCTCCACCCCCGCGCCGACCGCGACCTGCACAGCCTCGGTGTCGGTC
>DASXZS010000091.1:0-4860 GCA_036501785.1 Acidimicrobiales bacterium
ATGATCCACGACGTCCAGGTCGAAGCCACCTTTCCGGACGGGACCAAGCTGGTGACGGTGCACCAGCCCATCCCGTGATCCCCGGCGAGGTTCTCCCCAGCGACGGCGTCATCGTTCTCAACGAGGGACGCCCGCTGGTCACCCTCACGGTGCGCAATACCGGCGACCGACCCATCCAGGTCGGATCGCACTTTCATTTCGCCGAGAGCAACCCGGCTCTGGAGTTCGACCGGGCTACGGCGCGGGGCCGGCGGCTAGCGGTGCCGGCCGGGACGAGCATCCGCTTCGAACCCGGCATCGAACGCCAAGTGGAGCTGGTGCCCTTCGCGGGCCGGCGGGTGGTCGCCGGCTTCCGCGGCGAGGTCGGCGGAGCCATCGATGCGTGAGCGGCGGCGGGCTCCTGCCTCTCGTCAGGCGAGCCGCTCGTGACCGAGATTGACCGGTCGCGGTACGCGGCGTTGTACGGGCCGACAACCGGTGACCGGGTCCGGCTGGCCGACACCGACCTTCTGATCGAGATCACCGAGGACCGCTGCGGCGGCCCGGGGAGAGCCGGCGACGAGGCCATCTTCGGCGGCGGCAAGGTCATCCGCGAGTCGATGGGCCAGGGCGGGACAACCCGAGCCGAAGGGGCGGCCGACCTGGTAATCACCGGCGCAGTGGTGCTCGACCATTGGGGCGTCGTCAAAGGCGATGTCGGCATACGCGACGGGCTGATCGTCGCGGTTGGAAAGGCCGGGAACCCCGACGTCATGGACGGCGTAACCCCAGGCTTGGAGATCGGACCCTCGACGGAGATCATCGCCGGCAACGGGCGCATTCTCACCGCCGGCGCCATCGACTGCCACGTCCATCTCATCTGCCCGCAGATCCTGGAGGAAGGACTGGCCACGGGAATCACCACGGTGATCGGCGGGGGTACCGGGCCGGCGGAGGGAACTCGGGCCACCACCGTCACCCCGGGTGGGTGGTGGATGGGCCGCATGCTGGCTGCCCTCGACTCGTGGCCGGTCAACGTGGTCCTGCTCGGCAAAGGCAACACCGTCTCCGCCGAGGGATTGTGGGAGCAGCTGCGCGCCGGTGCCGGGGGCTTCAAACTCCACGAGGACTGGGGCACGACTCCGGCCGCCATCGACGCCTGCCTGCGGGTGTGCGAGGCGTCGGGGGTGCAGGCCGCCATCCACACCGACACCCTCAATGAGGCTGGCTTCGTCGAGTCCACGCTGGCCGCCATCGGTGGCCGGGTGATCCACGCCTATCACACCGAAGGCGCGGGAGGTGGCCACGCGCCGGACATCATCCGGGTGGCGGCCGAAGCCAACGTGCTGCCGTCCTCCACCAATCCCACCCGGCCCCACACCGTCAACACCATCGAGGAGCACCTCGACATGCTGATGGTCTGCCACCATCTCAATCCGTCGGTGCCCGAGGATCTGGCCTTCGCCGAAAGCCGCATCCGTCCGTCGACGATCGCCGCCGAGGACCTCCTCCATGATCTCGGGGCCATCTCCATGATCGGCTCGGACTCGCAGGCCATGGGCCGAGCCGGCGAGGTGGTCCTGCGGACCTGGCAGACCGCGCATGTAGGAAAACGCAGGTGGGGAGCCCTGCCCGGTGACGGCGCCGCCGACAACGAGCGGGCCCGTCGCTACGTCGCCAAGTACACCATCTGCCCCGCCGTGGCCCATGGGCTAGCCGACCAGATCGGCTCGGTCGAGCCGGGCAAGCTGGCCGACCTGGTGCTCTACGAGCCGGCCTTCTTCGGGGTCCGACCCACCCTGGTGCTCAAGGGCGGGGTGATCGCCTCCGCCCAGATGGGCGACGCCAACGCCTCGATTCCGACGCCCCAGCCCGTCTGGTCCCGGCCCATGTTCGGCGCCGCCGGCCCAGTGGCGGCAGCATCCTCCCTGGCCTTCGTGGCGGCGGCGGCCATCGAAGCCGGGCTGCCGGATCAGCTGGGCCTGCAGCGGCAGCTGGTCCCCGTGGCCGACACCCGGCACCTCACCAAGGACGACCTGCCCCGCAACACCGCCCGGCCCGACATCCGCGTCGACCCCGACAGCTTCGAGGTACGCATCGACGGCGACCTCGTCACCGAATCGCCCGCGGCCGAGCTGCCCATGGCCCAGCGCTACTTCCTCTTTTGACTATGCCGGTTTCGACTGGGCCGGTTTCAACTGGTCCGGCCGCCGCCCTCCTGCTCCTCGCCGACGGACGCATGCCCACCGGCAGCCACGCCCACTCCGGCGGGCTGGAAGCCGCGGTCCAGGCCGGTCGGGTGCGCGACGCCGGCGACTTAGCGGCCTGGCTGGCCGGGCGCCTGGCGACGGTCGGGCGCGTCGACGCCGCCTTCGCGGCGGTGGCCTGGGCCGCGGCCGGCACCGACTTCGGTATCACCAGGAAGAGGTGGGGCGTCCTGGACGCGGAGCTGTCCGCCCGGGTGGCGCCCCCCGCCTGGCGGGCAGCCAGCCGGGCCCAGGGCCGGGGCCTGGTGCGCGCCGCCCACCGGTGCTGGCCCTCGGCTCCGCTCGACGCCCTGGCCGCCGCCCTCCCGGCCGGCGCCCCCTGGCCGCTGGCCCTCGGTGTCGCGGGTCGGGCGGCCGGCTTGGGCGCGGGAGACGTCACCCTCGCCGCTGGCGCCGCAGCAGTCCAAGGGCCGGCTTGGGCCGCCACCCGCCTGCTGGGCCTCGACCCCTACGCCGTCGCCGCCTGCCTGGCGGGCCTGGCGCCGGCCATCGACCGGGAGGCGGCCGCCGCCCGCCGGTGGGCTGACCCCGGCGTCGACGCCCGGCTCCTGCCGGCCGCGTCGGCACCGTGGCTCGACATCGGCGCCGCCGACCACGGCACCTGGGAGGTGCGACTCTTTGCATCCTGACACCCACCTCCACGCCTCCGCAGGTGAGTCTCCCCCGACGCGGAAGGACCGGCCGCTGCGGATCGGCGTGGGCGGACCTGTCGGCAGCGGCAAGACCGCGCTGCTGGCGGCGCTATGCCGGGCGCTCTCCCCCGCCGTATCGGTGGCAGCCGTCACCAACGACATCTACACCACCGAGGACGCCCGCCTGCTCCGGCAAGCCGCAGTGCTGCCTGACGAGCGCATCGTCGCGGTCGAGACCGGATGCTGCCCGCACACCGCCATCCGCGACGACATCGCCGCCAACCTCGACGCGGTGGAGCACCTCGAGAGCCACTTCACCGACCTGGATCTGGTGCTGGTGGAATCCGGCGGCGATAACCTGACGGCCACCTTCAGCTACGGCCTGATCGACCGGCAGATCTTCGTCATCGACGTGGCCGGCGGCGACAAGGTGCCCCGCAAAGGCGGCCCGGGCATCACCTCTTCGGATCTCCTCGTCATCAACAAGACCGACCTGGCGCCCTATGTCGGAGCGGACCTGGACGTCATGGCCCGGGACGCAGCCGCCAAACGGGGCGACCGCCTCGTGGTGCTGATCAGCCTGGCCGACGATCCGGTCGCCACCCCGATCGCGTCGTGGATCCGCTGGCAACTGGCATGCGGGCGCACGCCGAGCTGATCGTCGGCCCGCCCAAGGACGCCGGGCGCGGCTACCGAGTCGAGCGCGTGGTGCAGGCGGCCCCGGTGGGGTGGCGGCTGACCCCGGACGCCGTGTACCTGGTTGGCACGTCGGCGGGCCCCGTCGGCGACGATCACGTCCGCGTCGACGTCGAAGTCAGGCCGGGAGCGGCCCTCACCATCCGCTCCAGCGCGGCGATGGTGGTGTGGCGGGGCGCCGGCACTATCCACGACATCCGGGTCCGGGTGGGCCCGGGGGCCAGCCTGGACTGGCGGCCGGAGCCGCTGGTCACCACCTCCGGATGCGACCACCATCAGACGGTCACTGTGCAATTGGAGGGCACCGCCGCCCTCCGCTGGCGCGACGTGCTGGTGCTCGGACGGGAAAAAGAGCCAACCGGGGCGCTGGTCGCGTCCCTCACGGCCGATCTCGATGGCGTCCCGGTCCTGCGGCACAGCCTGGCGGTCGGCCCCGGGGCCACCGGCTGGGACGGTCCGGCGGTGCTCGGCCCAGCCCGGGTCGTGGCGCTGGAGCTGCTCGCCGGGTCCCAGCTGCCGCGCCCACCGGCCGGAGCGGGCCCCGGATGGGCGCGACATCCCCTCGCTGCGCCGGCCACCCTCGCGGTCGCCGCCGGCACCACCACTACGGAGGTCTATGCCGCCCTGGCGGAGGCGACCGAGTTCACGCCGTGCCGGTCAGGTCTTCGTCCCGGCCGGGCCGGCGGGACGAGACCGGAAAAGGGCGGGTGACCCGGACCACGCTCGCCCCCGTCACGATTCCGGTCTCGGACCAGCTGGCCACCAGCGCCGAGCTGGCGTCGTCGAGCAGTCGGAGGCGACTGAGGTCGAGCTGGACGGGCACGTCAGCGCTGACAAGCCGGGCCGCGTTGGCGATGTCGGCAAGCAGGGCCACGTCCACACAGCCGGAGGCCACGATCACCGTACAGTCTGGCTCTCGGTGGACCGAGATCACGACCTTGGCGTTCGCCCGCACCGTGTTCCTGTCGTAGAACCCTCGCCCACGGTGCGGGAGGGTTTCACGGTCACGGGTGGTGGAATGGGAGCGTAGGCACACTGGACAGAGGAGTACCCACCAGGATCCGATCAAAACGGGTTGAGGAACCCGTGGGCGGGTACCAGTCGCGAAGAGTGGATCACCTAGCGCCAGACGAGGCGGGGGTCCCGGCCGCAACCCGGCTGGAGATGGACACCGGCCGGCACGAGACCGAGGCCGAGCGGACGGATCGCAACATGGCCGAACTGCTGCAGGAGCTTCGGGTGGCCGGCTTGGGCGTGCAGGTGCTGTTCGGGTTTCTCTTGTCGCT
>DASXZS010000092.1:0-7209 GCA_036501785.1 Acidimicrobiales bacterium
AAAAAGCGTGGACCAATGTGTGGGGATCGTCGGCGAATTGCTGTCCGGCGGCGGCACGGATCCCGGTCGGGGCGGCCCGGTGGTGCTGAGCCGGGCCAGCGCCGAGCAGATCGCGGCCGTGACCGCGGCGTGGCCAGGCGGTGTGGTCACGGGGTCGACGGTGGTATGGCGACCGGCGCCGACTCGCCCGGAGGCGGTGGTGGTGGTGACGGCTGGGACAGCGGACCTGGTGGTGGCGGAGGAGTGCCGGGCTACCCTGCGGGCGTTTGGTTTCGGGGCGGGGCTGGTCGCCGACGCCGGCGTGTCCGGGTTGCACCGGCTGCTGGCCCATGTGGAGTTGTTGCAGGGGGCACACGCGGTGGTGACCGTGGCCGGTATGGAGGGGGCGTTGGCCAGCGTGGTCGGAGGGCTGTGCGCCGCCCCGGTGGTCGCGGTGCCGACCAGCGCCGGCGGGTACGGGGCGGGGCTGGGCGGAGTCACGGCCTTGCTGGCCATGCTGGCGTCGTGCGCGTCAGGGATGGTGGTGGTGGGCATCGACAACGGCTTCGGCGCCGCCTGCGCGGTGGCGCGCATACTCGGGCCGGCCCGGGTGGCGGCATCGGTCGAGTCTGGGACGATTGGCCGATGACGACGGTGGCGTGGTGGCACTGCTTCGCCGGCATCGCTGGCGACATGGCCCTGGGCAGCTTGGTGGATGCCGGCGCTGACTTATCGCTCGTCGAGCGAGAACTGGTCGCCCTCCCCGTCGGCGGTTGGTCCCTGGAAGCGGCACCGGTGTTACGGTCCGGCCTGGCCTGCACCCACGTGCGGGTCCGGGTCCGGGAGACGCAAGTAGTGCGCACCTACGCCCACATCGTGGGCCTGATCACCGAGGCCCGCCTGCCGGAACGAGCCCGCCAGCGGGCCCTAGCCACCTTTTCTCGCCTCGCCGACGTGGAAGGGAAGCTGCACCGCCGGCCCACTTCGCAGGTGCACTTCCACGAGGTGGGCAGCACCGACGCCATCGTCGACATCGTGGGCACCTGTGTGGCGTTGGAGCTGCTCGGGGTGGACGAGATCCGGGCCAGCCCGGTGGCCCAGGGGAGCGGGATGGTGCATACGTCCCACGGCACCCTGCCCGTCCCAGCCCCCGCGGTGGTCGAGTTGCTGCACGGCGCACCCACCTACGGCACCGCCATCCCCGTGGAGCTGACCACGCCGACGGGCGCGGCGCTGTTGTCGGCCCTGTGCTCGGGGTGGGGACCGATGCCCGCTATGGAGATCACCGCGTCGGGGTTCGGGGCCGGTGCCCGGGAGCTGGACGGGATGCCGAACGCCGTCCAGGTGGTGATCGGCACGGCCAGCGACCGGTCCGGGATCGATCCCGACCACGGCCAACCCGTGGTCATCCTGGAAGCCAACGTCGACGACGTGACCGGCGAGATCCTGGGCACCACGGTGGCCGCCTTGATGGCTGCCGGGGCTCTGGACGCCTGGGTCACCCCGGTCACCGGCAAGAAGGGGCGGCCCGCGTTCGTGGTGAGCGTGCTCGGCGAACCTTCGGCGGTGGGGCGCTTGCGCCAGGTGCTGGCGGACGAAACCGGCACGCTGGGAATCCGGGCCCAGTCGTGGCGGCGCTGGCCGGCGGAGCGGCAGTTCGCCGAGGTCGAGGTGTCGGGCTACCCGGTGCGGGTCAAGCGCGGGCCGCGCCGCATCAAGGCGGAGCACGATGACGCCGCCCGAGTCGCGGCGCGGCTGCGCCTCCCCGTGCGCGAAGTCGCCCGCCGGGCCGAGGAGGCCGCCCACCGGCTGTTCGACCCGGGGCCGGGGGGCGGGGCCGCCGGCGATGGAGGCGATGACGGCGGCGGTGGCAGTGGTGGGGGGGACCTGGCGGGCTGAGCGAGTGGTGGGGCTGGGGCCGGCGGAACGACCTTTGTCGCGTTTGGTGCCCGCTTTGGGCACGTCTCTCGACACGGTTTGCCTACCGGGTGAGCCTCGGTGCGAGGTGTGTACACTTTGCTACCCGGATCGGGCACGTTTCGCGACACGGTTGGCGATGGCGTCGAACCCGGGAGGTGGCCGGCCCCGCCGGCTCGGCGCGTAATCCGGTGCCGGACCTCCCCCCTGGTCCGCCATCATGGAGACGTGCTCGAAGCCCGCCAGCTCAGCGTGGAAGTGGGAGGGCGCCTCACCCTGGAGGAGGCGTCGTTGCTGGTGCGCGCCGGCGACAAGGTCGGCTTGGTGGGACGGAATGGCGCCGGCAAGACCAGCCTGCTCAACGTGCTGGGGGGCGAGGCGCCCGCCGCGGCTGGGACGGTGTCGGTCCAGGGTCGCCTGGGGTTCCTCAGCCAGGATCCCCGCGCCGGGCACCGGGCCACGGCGGCGACCGGGCTGGCCCACATCCTCTCCGGGCGAGGCTTGGATGAGGCCGCCACCCAACTCGAGAAACTCCGGTTGGCCATGGAGGAGCACCCTTCGGAGCGGGCTATCTCCCGCTTCGCCAAGGCCGAGGACGGGTTCGCCGCCCTGGGCGGTTACGCCGCGGAGTCCGAGGTACGCCAGCTGGTTGCGGGGCTCGGCCTGGGCCCGGACCGCATCGATCGCCCCCTCGGCGTGCTGTCGGGTGGCGAACGACGCCGCGTCGAGTTGGCCCGGATCCTCTTCGCGGGCAGCGAGGTGCTCCTCCTCGACGAGCCGACCAACCACCTCGACAGTGACGCTAAGACCTGGCTCATGGGCTTCCTCCGCGCCTATCGCGGCGCCCTCCTGGTGGTCAGCCATGACCTGGACCTGCTCGACGAGGCCATCACCCGGGTGCTCCACCTCGATGAGGGCGAACTCGTCGAGTACAAGGGCACGTATTCGCAGTACCGGGAGGCCCGAGCCGCGGACGAGATCCGCCTGACGAAACTGGTCACCCGCCAGCAAGCCGAGATCAAGCGGCTGTCCACCCTGGCCGATTCGATGCGCCACCAGACCGCCAAGCGGGCCCGCATCGCCAAGAGCCTTGACAAGCGGGTGGACCGGCTGCAGGCCGGCGCCGCCACCGGCCCGGGTAAAGGTGACCGACGCTACAAAGTGCGCTTCCCGGTGCCGCCCCACGCCGGCCGCCTGGTCCTCGAAGCCGGAGGGCTGGCCCAGGCGTACGGCGGTCCGCCGGTCTTCGAAGACGTGAGCTTCGCGGTCGAGCGCGGGGAGCGCTTGCTCATCATGGGCCTCAACGGCGCCGGCAAGACCAGCCTGCTCCGGATCCTGGCTGGGCAGACCGAACCGGCCGCGGGCACCTGGCGCACCGGCGTCGGGGTGTCGGCCGGCTATTACGCCCAGGAACACGAAGGCGTCCGGCCCGGGGTGGGCGTCCTGGATCACCTGCGCGCCGAGTCCGATGGCACCGAGCGAGACCTGCGGGCCCTGCTCGGCATGTTCGGCCTGGTCGGCGACATCGCCTTCCAGGACGCCGGCACGCTCTCCGGCGGGGAAAAGACCAAGCTGGCCTTGGCCCAGCTGGTAGCCGGCCGGCACAACCTGCTGCTCCTCGATGAGCCCACCAACAACCTCGACCCACCGTCGCGCCAAGCCATCGGCCGGGCGTTGGCCGATTGGCCGGGCGCCATGATCCTGGTCAGCCATGACGTGGGCTTCGTGTCCGAACTGGCGCCCCGACGGGTGCTGCTCATGCCCGACGGCACCGAGGACCACTGGAGCGACGACCTGCTCGATCTGGTGGCCATGGCGTGACCGCCCCCGAGTTCGCCCCTACGTCCCGCACCGCGGTCCGCCGCCACCGGGACCGAGCCAGCTACGACCGCGACCAGGTGTACGCCATCCTCGACGAGGGCTTCATCTGTCACGCGGCCTGCTCGGTTGATGGCACCGTGTGGATGATTCCGACCGCCTACGGCCGCGCCGGCGATCGCCTGCTCCTGCACGGCGCGGCCGCCAACCACGTGCTGAAAGCGGCTGCGGCCGGCGCCGAGCTGACCGTGACCGTCACTCTGGTGGACGGTCTGGTGCTGGCCCGCTCTACCTTCCACCATTCGCTCAACTACCGATCGGTGGTGATCTTCGGTCAGGCGACCGGCATCGACGAGCCTCAGGAAAAGGCCGCGGCCCTGGCCGTCATCGTCGATCACATGCTGCCGGGCCGGACCGCGGATGCCCGCCCGCCCAACCGCACCGAGCTGGCCAGTACCCGGGTCTTGTCGTTGCCGCTCGACGAGGTGTCGGCGAAGGTCCGCATCGGGGGCCCGATCGACGACGCCGACGACGTGGACTTGCCGGTGTGGGCGGGGGTCCTCCCGCTGCGGCCGAGCGCCGGGCCCGCCCAACCGGATGGCCCCGCCGCCGCTACCCAGCCGGCGTACCTCACCCAACCGCACCGCTGGACCGGCGGCAGCTGGGTGGCCCCGGCGTAGGCTCGGTGTCGATGGGTACCTACGTTGCACCAGGAGTATGGGAAATAGACACCCTGCTGGGGGGCTGGTCCCGTATGACCGCCGGCTACCTGGTCGAAGGCCCGGCGCCGGTGCTCGTCGAGACGGGCAGCCAGACGTCCGTGCCCGCGCTGCTCGCCGCCCTCGACGAACACGGGGTGGCACCCGGGGACCTGGCCGGCGTCGCGGTCACCCATATCCATCTCGACCATGCCGGCGGAGTCGGGAACGTGGCCCGGGCGTTTCCGGCGGCCACGGTCTACGTGCACGAGAAAGGCGCCCGCCACCTGGTCGACCCGCAACGCCTGGTCAGTTCCGCGGCCCTGGTCTACGGCGACCTGCTGGACTCCCTCTACGGGCGACTGGACCCGACCCCGGCCGAGCGGGTCCACGTGCTGGCCGACGGCGAGACCATCGAGATCGGCCCGGGCCGGACGCTGACGACGGTGGACTCGCCGGGCCACGCCAAGCATCACCTGGGCCTGCACGACAGCGAGAGCGGGATCCTGTTCGCCGGCGACGCCGTCGGCGTGCGCCTACCGGATGCGGGCGTGCTGCGGCCCGCCACCCCGCCGGCCGATTTCGACCTCGACCAGGCGGTCACCTCGCTGCGCAAGTTTCGGGCCCGCACGCCGACCGGAGTGGCCCTGGCCCACTACGGCCTGCTGCCCGACCCGCTCGGCATGCTCGAGGAAGCGGAGGACATACTGCGACACTGGGCGGAGGTCGCGGAGCGGGCCTGGCGGGCGGGCGAGGACATCGCCGGCGCCCTGGAGGAGGAGTTCGCCACGGACCTGAATGGCGTCGACCCCGAGCTGCGGACGAAGCTGGAGACCCTCAACGGGATCCACTCCAACGCGGCCGGCCTGCGCCGCTGGCTGGAGACCATCAAGGGCGACAGACCGGAGTGACTCCGATCGAGGAGCTGACGGGCTACAGCGTCACGCCGGCGGCCGCGCCCCGCAGGTACTGGGTCTGGTACAGGTCGGCGTAGAGCCCGCCCTCGCCGATCAGCGAGGCGTGGGTGCCGCGGGCCACGATCTCGCCCTGGTTGAGCACCAGGATCTGGTCGGCGGCCTGGATGGTCGACAGCCGGTGGGCGATGACGATGGACGTGCGGCCGCGCAGGGCCTCGGCCAGAGCCTGCTGGACGAGGAGCTCCGTTTCGGAGTCCAGGTGGGCGGTGGCTTCGTCGAGGATCACCACGGCCGGATCCTTGAGGAGGAGCCGGGCGATCGCCAGGCGTTGCTTTTCACCGCCGGACAACCGGTAGCCGCGCTCGCCGACGACGGTGTCGTAGCCGTCCGGCAGCGAGGCGATCAGGTCGTGGATACGGGCCGCCTGGCAGGCCTCCACCAGCTTGCTGTCGGATGCATCGGGGCGGGCGTAGCGCAGGTTGGCGGCGATGGAATCGTGGAAAAGGTGGGCGTCCTGCGTCACCACCCCCACGGCGCCGGCGACCGAGGCGAGGGTCACGTCCCGCACGTCGTGGCCGTCGATCGTCACCGATCCGGTGCCGGCGTCGTAGAGCCGGGGCACCAGCCCGGACAGGGTGGTCTTGCCGGCGCCCGACGGCCCGACCAGCGCAGTCATCGTCCCCGGTTCGGCCACGAAGGACACGTTGCGGAGCACCCACGCCCCCGGCTCGGCGTCGAGCCCCTCGCTGACTGTCTCGGCCGTGGCCTCCAACGATGCGACTGACACGTCGGCGGCCGCGGGATAGCGGAACCACACCCCGTCCGCGGCCACCCGCCCCCGCACCGGTGCCGGCAGGGGTTCGGCGCCAGGACGGTCCGCCACCGCCGGCGTGGTGTCGAGCACCTCGAACACCCGGTCGAAGCTGACGATGGCCCCCAGCACGTCCACCTGGGCGCTGGCCAGGTCGGTGAGCGGGGAGTAGAGCCGGGTCACGTAGGCGGCCAGGGCCACCACCGTGCCCACGCCGAGGCTGCCACTGACCGCCTCTCGCCCGCCCAACAAGTACACCGCGGCCGTGCCGACCGCGCCCACCAGCGACAGGGAGGCGAAGAGGTAGCGGCTCAGCAGGGCCATGCGGATCCCGGAGTCCCGCACCGCCGCAGACCGGCGGGAGAACTCCTGGGACTCCTGGGCCGGGCGCCCGAACAGCTTGACCAGCAGGGCGCCGGACACGTTGAACCGTTCGGTCATGTTGGAGCTCATGTCGGCGTTGAGCTGCATCTGGTGGCGAGCCAGCCGGCTGATCTTGCGGGCCATGAGCCGGTCGATGACGATGAACGGCGGCAGCACCAGCAGCGCCAGGCCGGTGATCCCGGGGCTCAGCACGAACATCGGAATCAGGGTCGCCACCAGGGTGAACACGTCGGAGACCACCGACGCCGCCGTGCCGACGGCGTTCTGGGCGTCCATGACGTCGTTGGTAAGCCGGCTCATGAGCGACCCGGTCTGGGTGCGGGTAAAGAAGGCCACCGGCATGCGCTGCACGTGGTCGTAGAGCCGGACCCGGAGGTCATAGATGATGCCCTCCCCGATCACCGACCCGAACCAGCGGTTGATGAGCGACAGGGCAGTGGTGGCCAGGGCTAGGCCCACCATGCCCGCAGCCAGCAGGTCCACTTGAGAGAGGTTGTGGTGGATGGAGTGATGGTGGTTGTTGATGGTGTCGACGAGGGCCTTGACCAGTAGCGGCGGGACCGATCCGATGGCGGCGCCGGCGATGATGGCCAGCAGGTAGGCGGCCAGCCGGGGCCGGTAGGGCGTGAGGAACCGCCAGATGCGGGCCAGCGTCCCTCGGGTCACGTTGGCGGCCCGTAGCTCG
>DASXZS010000093.1:0-7461 GCA_036501785.1 Acidimicrobiales bacterium
CCGCTGCCGAGCTGCCGGCCGGGGCGATTGACGCAGTGACGGTCACGTTTTTTTCCGGCTGATTACCGACATCGGCCACCACCACCGTCACTGACATGGCCGCCGAGTCCGGCAGCAACTGCGTCCCGCCTTGGATCGACACCGGCGGCGGCGACGTCGTCAACGAGTAGATCTTGATCTCGTGCACCGGCGTGGTGCTCAGGGCGTTCTGCAGGCTCGTCAAGAACACTTGGGCCGCGTTCTGTTGATACGGCGACGAGTTGCCGGCCCAGGTGGACACGGGCATGCGGACTCCGAGCTTCGGCAAGCTCTGGGTAAACAGGTGGTAGGCCTGATCGCTCACCTGCAGGTCGTCGCCGGCGGTCTGGATGGCCGTCAGCACTGGATCGGCGCCGTTGGTGCCGCCGGCGGGGCCGGCGCCGCTGAGCAGCACCGGGCGCAGGGCAGCCCGGAGAATGTTGGTGGCTTCGCTGCGGGCCAGCAGGCACGCTTCCAACAACCCAGCTGCCCCGGCCACGTTGATCGGCGGGCGGAGCGCCACCACTTGCTGGTAGGCCCCGGCCGCGCCCGTGGACAGCTGGTCCAGCTGGGCGGCCAGAGCCGTGGCCGGCGTCTGGAGGCCAGTGGTCCACAAGGCCGCAAGCTGCTGGCCCTCCTCGGTCGAAGTGGTGATGATCGGCAGGGCGCGGTCGATCCAGGCGCCGGCCGCCAACTCCTGGCCGGGACCGGGCGACCTCGACTGCAGGGAGGCATCGATGAGCAGCACGACCAGGGTGATCACCACCCCGATGAGCAGCCACCGCCGCCCTGCGCCGCCGCGACGTGCCGAACGGCTGGCCAGCGCCATAGCCCACGTACGATAGTCACCGGGCGCGGCAGGCAGCGGGGCGGCTCGGGCCGGCGGTTGGCTGCACCGGACTGGGCGACAGGGCGCGGCGCCCGGCACGCTCGGGCGGCCGGCGAGGGGGGTGAGGCGCGGGCGCCGGTGTCAGAGGTCGCCGGTGAGCAGCTTGACCACCGCCGGCGGGTTCGACAGGTCGTCGAGCACGGCGTCGGTGCCCAACTCGGCCAGCTCACCGACGGAGTAGCGGCCGGTCGCCACCAGCAGGCAGCGGGCTCCGGCGACGCGGGCGCACTCCAGGTCCCGGGGGGTGTCGCCGACCACCCAGGCGTCCGCCGGCGCCAGCCGCACCCCTCGCAGGTCGGCCAGGCGGCGCAGCGCCACGGGGACCAACAGGTTGCGGTCCTCGCCGTCGCTCCCGTACGCCCCGATAGCGAGGTCGAGCCAGCGGTCCAGCCCGAACGCGGCCACTTTGACGAGCGCGTTGGGGGCGATGTTGCCGGTAAGGAGGGTCGACGCCACCCGAGGGTCACCCGCCAGCCGGGCCAGAACTTCAGAAGTGCCCGGGCAGGCCGAGCCGCCGGCGATCAGCTCGCCCTCGGCCGCGGCGACAGCCAGGTGTCCTTCGACGCTCCGCAGCACCTCTTCCACCAGGTCCGGAGTCTCCTCCACGCCCAGCTGCTGGAGGTACTCCCGGACGATCTGGGGGTCGGTCTTGCCGCTCATGCGCGGCCGGGCGGCCGGGCGCACACCGAGCACTTCCTCGAGGGCCACGTCGAACACGGCCGCCCCCAGGTCGCCGGCCCGCACCAGGGTGCCGTCCACGTCCCACAGCAAGAGGCGCCGGATCACTCGGTCACGCTACTGGCTCCCGGCCCGCGTCCAGTCGGGCAGACTGCCTCCATGGAGATCACCCCGGTGCGCATCACCTCCACGCCTGAATGGCAGGCCCTCCTCGATCACCAACGGCAACTCGCCGGCATCCACTTGCGGGACCTGTTCGCCGAGGACCCCCGGCGCGGCGGACACCTCACCGTCGACGCCGCCGACCTCCACCTCGACTACTCCAAGAACCGCCTCACCGCCGACACCATCCGCCTCCTGGTCGCGGTGGCCGAACGGGCCGGCCTGCGAGAACGCATCGACGCCATGTGGGCTGGCCTGCACATCAACGTCACCGAGGACCGACCCGTCCTGCACGTGGCCCTGCGTGCCCCCACCATCGAGACCATCACCACCGGCGGGCACAACGTCGTACCTGACGTGCATGAGGTCCTCGACCGCATGGCCGGCTTCGCCACCCAGGTCCGCACCGGCGTCTGGCGCGGCCACACCGGCCTGCCGATCACCACCGTCATCAACATCGGCATCGGGGGCTCCGACCTCGGCCCCGCCATGGCCTACGAAGCGCTCCTCGACGACAGCGACCGCGGCATCAAGTGCCGCTTCGTCTCCAACGTGGACGGCAGCGACATCTGGGAGGCCACCGAAGACCTGGACCCGGCGCAGACGCTGTTCATCATCAGCTCCAAGACGTTCACCACCTTGGAGACGATCACCAACGCCACCACCGCCCGCGACTGGCTCCTCGGCGGCCTCAAAGACCCGGCCGCGGTGGCCCGGCACTTCGTCGCCGTCTCGACCAACGCCGCCAAGGTGGCGGAGTTCGGCATCGACACGGACAACATGTTCGGCTTCTGGGACTGGGTCGGCGGCCGGTACAGCTACGACTCGGCCATCGGCCTGTCGCTCATGATCGCCATCGGCCCGAACGCCTTCACCGAGATGCTGGCCGGATTCCACGCCATCGACGAGCACTTCCGGAGCGCCCCGTTCGAGGCCAACCTGCCCGTACTGCTGGGCCTGATCGGCGTCTGGTACCTCAACTGCTTCGGGGCCGAGACGCAAGCGGTCCTCCCCTATAACCACTACCTGGCCCGCTTCCCCGCCTACCTCCAGCAGCTGGATATGGAGAGCAACGGAAAAAGTGTGACCCTCTCCGGCGAACCCGTCGACACCAGCACCGGGCCGGTGGTGTGGGGCACGCCGGGCACCAACGGGCAGCACGCCTATTACCAGCTGATCCACCAGGGAACGAGGCTCATCCCCGCCGACTTCATTGGGTTCCTCGAGCCCAACCACGAGGTGGGGCAGCACCACGACCTGCTCATGGCCAACTTCTTCGCTCAAACCGAGGCGCTGGCGTTCGGCAAGACTGCCGTCGAGGTGGCGGCTGAAGGGGTGGCGCCGCACCTGGTGCCCCACCGCACCTTCGCCGGCAACCACCCGACCAACACGCTGCTCGCCCCCCGCTTGACCCCTCGGGTCCTCGGCGAGCTGGTCGCCACCTACGAGCACAAGGTGTTGACGCAAGGCGTGATCTGGGGCATCAACTCCTTCGACCAGTGGGGCGTGGAGCTCGGCAAGGCTCTGGCCCAGAAGATCGTGCCCGAGCTGACTGCGCCCGCCGGCGGCGAGCCGGCGCTCGGCCACGACAGCTCGACCGACGCTCTCATCCGCCGCTACCGCACCGCCCGGAGTCGCTGAGTCACTGACCGTAGTAGCACGCTGGGTTGGACCGAACTGTGTCCGTTGCGGTACCAAATTCCGCACAATTCCGGACAGGTTCGGGGCCGCGGGGCCGCATGGCAGTCTGGCGCGAAGTCTGTCCGCTTTGCAGCAACCCAACCGATCCGTCCTGGAGGGCCGGGCGACCGAGGTGGCCGGTCCTCGCCCCGGCTGACTAGGAGGCGGACGGACGCTCGTTGATTGGTCCGGTGGCGTCTCGGAGGGGCCGGGCGTCCCGGCCACAGTGACAGGCCAGGATCTCGGCCGCGATGGCCAGCGCCACTTCAGGCGCCGACCGGCCCCCCAGGTCCAACCCGATGGGCCGGTGGATCCGGTCCAGGGCGGCGGGCTCGACGCCGGCGGCGGCCAGTCGCTCGAGGCGGCGGGACTGGGTGGCGCGTGACCCAAGCGCCCCCACGTACGGGACGCCGCGGGCCAGCCCGGCGGCCAATGCGGGGGTGTCGATGTGCGGGTCGTGGCTGAGCACGATGAGCGCCGCGGTCGCCCCCGCCCAGTCGAACAGCTCGTCCAGAGACCCGGCCGCCGTCGACTGGGAGTCCCACCCGAGGAGGGCGCCCTGGGCCGCCAGTGCCGAGACCAGATCCCCGCCGCCGGCGATTACCAAGCGGGGCGCCGGCACCCATGCTTCGAGCAGGACCACGCCGGCGGCGTCCTCCAACCGTCGGGTCGACGAGCGACCCGCAGCCAGCGCCGCCACCCCCTCCTTGACCAGACGGTCGTCACCGCCAGCCAGTGAACCCCACGCCTGCCCGTCCCGGTCGACGACGAGGGCCGCTGGCCCGGCGCCGGGACCCTCGATGCGGGTAAGCAGGGCGACCGGGGCCCGCGCTGCCAGCAGGTCCCACAACTCACCCGGGATGGCCGCGACAGGTTGGAGCAGGATGTCCGCCTGACCGCCGCAGGCCAAACCGATCTCCTCCACCTCCCGGCCGTGGATGGCCACGGTGACGGTGTCGAGCCGAGGCGGCCCGCCCGCGAATAGGGCCGCGGCCGCGCTCTGCAGCCGCTCGGCGCCGGGCCGCCCGAGGATATCCCCGTGTTGGGCGCCGCCCTCCTCGATGGCGATCAGGACGTCGCCGGGCAACGTCGAAAACCCCTTGACGTCCACGACCCGGCCGAAAATCGTCGGCCGCCCAGTCTGCGCGCCATGGCGAATCGCTGTGGCGATGTCCTGCATGATCTACCACCTCCTAAAGATGAGGCTACGCCCACGACGGCAGGTAATTTTTCCAATGTGACGGCGCTCATCGTGGTCGACGTGCAGCGCGACTTCTGCGAGGGCGGCAGTCTGGCCGTCGCCGGCGGGGCCGCCGTGGCGGCCGGCGTCAGCGAACTGGTCGCCGGCGAGCCGGGCGGCCGGTACGGGTTGGTGGTCGCCACCCGCGACTGGCATGTCGATCCGGGCCGGCATTTCGCCCCGCCGGGGACCGAGCCGGACTACGTCGACTCCTGGCCGGTGCACTGCGTGGCCGGCACCGCCGGCGCCCAATGGCACCCGGCCCTGCACCTCCCCGACGGGGTGGTGGTGGTATCGAAGGGTGAGCACAGGGCGGCCTACAGCGGATTCGAGGGCCGGGACCCGGCCGGCCGCACCCTGGCTGAGGTCCTCCGAGGCGCGCAGATCAACACCGTGGATGTGGTGGGCATCGCCACCAGCTATTGCGTGCGGGCCACCGCCCTCGACGCGGTGCGGGGCGGCCTCGCCACCCGGGTGCGAGCCGCCCTGGTCGCCGACGTGGATCCCGCGGCCACGCCGGCGACGGCGGCGGAACTGGAGGCAGCGGGCGTGACCATCGAGGGCTAGCGGACAGGCGGCGATACTGGAGGGGTGGAACCGCTCGGCTGGCTCGTGTTGATCTACCGGATCCCCAGTGAGCCCACCCGGCTGCGGGCCGGGGTGTGGCGCAAGCTCAAAGGGTTGGGCGCCATCTACGTGCAGAACTCCGCGGCCGCGCTCCCATTGTCGCCAGCCGCCGAGCGCGCCACGCCGGACGCCACGTCGACGACATCGTCGTCGATGCTGCTTAGCGGGGCCGCGGCTATGATCAGGCGCTGCTCTTGGCCGATGGAAGCCAGCTGGTAGGAATTCACGACGAGCACTGCTGGGCTCGCGGTAGCCACGCCGGCGTCCGCCTCGCCGGGTCCGGTTGCCTGCTCTTCCCGGCTCATTCCAACGGACCGGCTCATTCCAACGGACCGGATCATTCCAACGGACCAGATCATTCGAACGGAAAGGAACTCGGATCGTGACTTCCAGCGCCATCGTCTTGGTGGTGGCGGTGTTCTTGGCCAGCTCGGTCGAGATGGTCGAGGCCCTCACCATCGTGGTGGCGGCAGGGGTCAGCCGGGGTTGGCGGTCCACGTTCCAAGGGGTCGCCGCCGCCCTGGCGGTGCTCGGCGTGCTCGTCGCCGCCCTCGGGCCAGCCATCGTGCACTGGGTCCCGATCGACTCGCTACGGGTCGTGGTCGGAGCCATCCTCCTCGTCTTCGGCCTGCAATGGCTCCGCAAGGCCGTGCTCCGAGCCACCGGCTACAAGGACAAGCACGATGAAGACGCCATCTTCGCCGAGCACGTCGCGGAGATGCAGGCCAAGGCCCCGGCCGCGTCGGGGCGGGACTCGGTGGGCTTCGCGGTGGCGTTCAAGGGGGTGTTCCTCGAAGGATTGGAAGTGGTGATCATCGTCCTGACCCTCGGCACCACGGATCACAACCTCGGTCTGGCCGCCTTGGCGGCCGGCGCCGCGGCCCTGATCGTCGGCGCCATCGGGGTGGTCGTGGCCAAGCAGCTGGCCGGCGTGCCGGAGAACGCCATGAAGATGGGCGTCGGCCTCATGCTCGTCAGCTTCGGCACCTTCTGGAGCGGCGAGGGTCTCGGCGTGCACTGGCCCGGCAAGGACCTGGCCATCCCGGTCCTGGTAGGCGTCTACGCCGCGGTGGCCTTCATCGTGGTGCGAGCCGTTGGCGCCCAGCGGGCCCGCCAGCTCCACGGACCTGATCAGCCACCAGGGGTCAGTCATGCCCAAGTCGTCTGAACCCGGCACCCGGCCCTTGTCCGCCCGCCTACTGGTGGCGTTCGGGCGGTTCTGGTGGGACTTCCTGGTCGGCGACACGCCGGAGCTGTTCGTCGCCATGCTGGTGATCCTCGGGATCACCGTCCTGCTCGCCAAAGCGGTCTCGACCACGGCCGCCTGGGCGACGATGCCCGTGCTGGTGGTGGCCGCCCTGGTGGCGTCGGTGCTGCGGGGCCGGCGTACCGGCTAGCGGAGGTCCCCCACCGTCCGCACTCGACCATCAGGAATATCTCTGGCGGTTGGCGGGACGGGCGGCGACACCAATCCGAAGAGCGCCTGCTGATGGGACCCGCGCACCACGATCAAGACCTCGTGTTCGCCCACCCCGACGGGACCCCCGTACGCCCCGAACAAGTGTCGCGTTGGTTCTCCGCGCTGGCTCGGACCATCGGCGCGCCACCAGCCCGAGTCGACGACATGCGCCACCTGCAATCTCCCACCCGCGAGAAGTTGGGCGGCCATTCACCTTCCGTTTACCTGAGATTGGTTTCCCGGCCATCTTGACCTGGAACATTGCCAGAACGTCGTGTCCGACGAGGAGGGTCCGAGAAGAGTGGCCTGGTGCGCGCGAAGGGGCAAACGGGAATGGATCAGGGACGGCCGACGAGCTTGCAGCAGGCTTCCGTGACCGGTTTGGCCGCTCCGGCGCCGACGGTCAGCCAGATCCTCGATGAGGCGCCGACGAGTGGATTTCATCGCCGGGCGGTGCTGATCTCGGGCATGGGCTTCTTCACTGACGCCTACGACCTGTTCGTTATCGGCACCGTCGCCGCCTTGGTGACCACGTTATGGCACTTGAGTACCACCCAGACGAGCTGGGTGACCGGTTCCGCCATCCTGGGCGCCTTCGTGGGGGCCTTCGTCTTCGGTCGGATCGCTGACGTCTGGGGCCGCAAGACCGTTTACACCGTGGTAGCCGGCATCATGATCGTCGGGGCGCTGGCGTCGGCCTTCGCGCCA
>DASXZS010000094.1:0-3177 GCA_036501785.1 Acidimicrobiales bacterium
GTCATGGGCTGGGTGGCGTTGGCGCTGTCGAAGCAATACCAGGGGCGACCTCGCCGGCACGACCGACACGTACCGCACGGCGCCCGCCAGGCCAGCACCACGTAGTCGCCGGGCGCCACGTTCGCCACCCCCTCCCCGACCGCCTCGACGGTCCCAGCTGCTTCGTGGCCGAGAAGAAAAGGAAAGTCGTCGGCAATCGATCCCTCGCGGTAGTGCAGGTCGGTATGGCAGACGCCACAGGCGCGCACCGCCACCAGCACTTCACCCGGACCGGGATCGGGCACGACGATCGTCGCGACCGCCACCGGCGCCCCTTTTTCCACGGCAACCACGCCACGCACCGACTGCGCCATGTCAGAACTCCAGCAGTGACCGAGCCGCGGCCACGACGTCGGTGACCTGCGGGAGGATGGCCCGGGCGAGGGTCGGTTCGTAGGCGACGTTCGTGTCGGTTGCGCCCAGGCGGCGCACCGGGGCGTCGAGGTCGGCGAAGCAGTGCTCCCCCGCCCAGGCCGCCACCTCGGCGCCGAACCCGCTGGTAAGCACGTCCTCGTGAGCGACGAGCAGCCGGCCGGTGCGGGCCACCTCGGCGGCGACCAGCTCGTGGTCCCACGGCAGCAGCGACCGTAGGTCGATGACCCCGATGGACGCCCCGTCCGAGGCGGCCAGTTCGGCGGCTGCCTGGCGGGACTTCTCGACCAGCGCACCCCAGGTCACGATCGTCATTTGGTCGCCGGCGACGGCGATGCGGCCTCGGCCGAACGGGACCTGGAAGGCCCGGGACGGATAGGGGTCGCGGGTGTAGGGCTGGCGCAGCAGGTGCTTGTGCTCGAGGAACAGCACGGGATCCTCCGCCTGCAGGGCCGTCCGCAGCAGCCCCACCGCGTCGGCGGCGCGCGACGGCATGACCACGGTGAGGCCCGGTATGTGGGTGAAGATCGACTCGCCTGACTGCGAGTGCCAGATGGCCCCGCCGCTCACGTAGCCGCCGATCGGTACCCGCAACACCATGGGGCAGGAGAACGCTCCGTTGGAACGCCACCGGATCGTGGCCGCCTCGCTCCTGATCTGGTGCATGGCGGGCCAGATGTAGTCGAAGAACTGGACCTCGGGCACCGGCCGCAGCCCTCTGATGCCCTGCCCGACGGCCCGGCCCACGATGTTGGCCTCGGCCAGTGGGGTGTTGTAGCAGCGGGCCAGGCCGAAGCGCCGTTGCAGACCGGAGGTGGTGCCGAACACGCCGCCTTTGCCTTCGACGTTCGCGAGCACGTCCTCGCGAGCGTCGGCGACGTCCTCGCCGAACACCCGGATGCGCTCGTCCTCGTCCATCTGCTCGTCGAGGGTGCGCTTGATGCCTTCGCCCAACGCCACTACGTCGCCGGTGCCGTCGTCGGCTTCCTCCGCGGCCGGGTCGACAACCGGGAGCGCGACCACCTGGTCGGTGACCGTCGCCGGGTCGGGCCGGGGGGCGGCCAGGGCCCGGCGGGCCGCGGCCAACACGGCCTGGCGGGCCTCTTCCCGGATCTCGGCCACCTCTTCGGGAGACAGCACACCTCCTTCCACCAAGGCCCGTTCCATGAGGACCAACGGGTCGTGGTTGGCCTCTTCGGCCAGCTCCTCCGGTGGGCGGTACTTGCTCTGGGTGTCCTGCGACGAGTGCGAGTAGGGCCGGGTCACGGTGGCATGGATGAGGGCGGGGCCGACGCCGGCGCGCACCTCGGCGACGATGTCCGCGGCCCGGGAGCGCACCTCGAAGTAGTCGCGCCCGTCCATGACGTGCACCTGCAGGCCCCGGAAGCCGCGCACCAGCTCGGCGACCGGCGCCGGCGACTGGTCGACCGACGGCACCGAGATGGCAAAGCCGTTGTCCGCCACCACAAACAGGACCGGCAAATGCAGGGTGCAGGCGGTGTTGAGGCTCTCCCAGAACTCGCCCTCGGACGTGGCGCCCTCGCCCAGCGACACGTAGGTGAGCTCATCCCCGTAGGCAACGCAGCCCGGCAGCTGGCGGCGCGAGATGTAACGGCTGGCCTCGGCGCAGCCGACCGCCGGTAGGCACTGGCTGCCGGTCGGGCTGGACTGGGTCACGATGTTGAGTGCGACGTTCCCCCAATGGCACGACATCTGCCGCCCGCCGGACGCCGGGTCGGCGGCGGACCCCACCGCCTGCAGCAGGATCTCCTCCGGCGTGACCCCGAGCGCCAGTACCAAGGCCCGGTCCCGGTAGTACGGGAAAAACCAGTCGTAGCCCGGCCGCAGCTCCCGTCCCAGGCCGAGCAGCAGGGCTTCGTGACCGGCCCCGGATATCTGGAAAAAGACCCGGCTCTGCTTCTGCAGAGCGATCTCCCGGTCGTCCAGGTACCGCGAGGTCCAGGCGGTGGCGAAGTCGGCTTTCAGCTCGTCAACAGGAAAGCCACGGAACTTGGGTTCCGGCGCTTCCACCGGGACGGCGCGCAAAGGGACAGCCATAGCTGCCCGCATGGTAGGTCACCCTAGCCAGGTTGGCCCACCATCAGGACCAGGGCCACTACGAACAGCAGGTCGCTGGCCGCGGCCGTCCACATCAACCGTCTCCCGGCAGCCGGCGCGGACTCTCCGGCGGCGTTGGCGGTCCGGATCTCGGCTTCGGCGGGCCGGACTGCACCCAGCAGCAGGGCGGCCGCCGCCAGCCACACCACCGCGGCGGCGATGACCCACGCCTGCCCGAAGTCGGCGCCGGCGGGCCGGGCACCGAGGGCGGCAGCGCCCAGAACGGGCACGGCCAGCACCAGCCACTCCGCCCGGCCCGGCGACTGGAAGTACCGGCGGGTTTCCTCGGGCGCGCCGGGCCGCTCCGGGCGTCGGGCGATCGAGCCGTACACCCCGCTGATGGCCACCGCGCCGAAACCGGCCACCGCGCTGACGACGTGGAGGGCGACCAGAACGTCGTAGACCACCACGGCCGTCATCTTCCCGCATCGGGTGCGGGGCCGCGAAGAGTACGGTGACGCGCAGTGCGGGTTTTGGGCGTCGCCGACGAGGTTTCCGAGCACCTCTGGACCAGCGACGTGGTGCGCTACCGGGCGGAACTGATCGTCGCTTGCGGGGATGTGCCGTTCGAGCTGCTGGGCTGGATGGGGGGCGTGACCGGGGCGCCCGTGCTCTTCGTGCCCGGCAACCACGACCCCGACCTGTCCG
>DASXZS010000095.1:0-2443 GCA_036501785.1 Acidimicrobiales bacterium
CGCGGCGCCGGAGGGGTCGCTGGTCGGGCCGTACCTCAACCGCCTGTCCGATCTGGTGTGGACGATGGCCCGGTGCCAGGAACATGGTGAGTCGTTGCTGTCCAAGGCCGCTCGATGACGCCGGCCCGCTTCGAAGTCACCAGCCGGGTGCCGGCCGGCACGGCCGTCCTGGGGATTCCGGTGTTCGCAGACCTCACCGCCCCGGCCGGCGCCGGCGCGACCGTCCGATCCGAGTTTCTGGCCCAGCGGCGCTTCGAAGGCCAGCCCGGCCAAGCTCTGGCGGTCCTGGCGGACGACGGGACCACCGTGGTGGCCCTCGGGGTCGGACCCCGGGACCGGGTGGACGCGGACGGCCTCCGCCGGGCCGGGGCCGCCCTGGCCCGCCAGATCGGCGCCGCCACCGAGATGGCGACCACGCTGGCGGCCGCCGCCGCGGACCCGACCACCCTGGCCGCCGCCGTCGAGGGCATGGGGCTGGGCGCCTACCGCTTCAACGGGGCCAGGCGCACGCCGCGCCCCGGCCGGCTGGAGCGGGTCCTGGTGGTGGTGCCGGCGGGGCGGACCCCGTCGGGGCGGGCCCGCCAGGCCCAACTCGACGCCGCGGTGCGTCGGGGCCAGGTGGCCGTCGACGCCACCTGGCGGGCCCGCGACTGGGTCAACCGCCCGCCGCGGGACCTGACGCCGAGCGAGCTGGCCCGCCAGGCGGTCGACGCCGCGGCCGGCACGGGCGTGACCGTCGACGTGTGGGACGAGGAGCGCATCTCGGCCGAACGGCTGGGTGGCCTGCTCGGGGTGGCGGCCGGGGCCGCGGAGCCGCCCCGCCTCCTGCGCCTGGCCTACCAACCCCGCCGGCGGGCCAAGGCGACGGTGGCGCTGGTGGGCAAAGGCATCACCTTCGACTCGGGCGGGCTGTCGCTGAAGACGCCGGGCGGGATGATGACCATGAAGAGCGACATGGGCGGGGCGGCCGCGGTGATCGCGGCCACCATCGGCGCAGCCCAGCTGGACCTGCCGGTCAAGGTGGTGGGTTGGGTGGCCGCCACCGAAAACATGCCCAGCGGCACCGCCATCCACCCCGGTGACGTGCTGGTGGCCCGCAACGGCGTCAGCATCGAGGTCCTCAACACCGATGCCGAGGGCCGGCTGGTGCTCGCCGACGCCCTGTCCCTGGCCGCCGAGGAGGAGCCCGACGCCATCGTCGACATCGCCACCCTGACCGGCGGGCAGCGGGTGGCGCTCGGTGAAGGCGTCGCCGCGGTGATGGGCACCGACGAGGCGCTGGTGAGCGGGGTCATCGCCGCCGGCGCCGCCGCTGGTGAGCCGGTTTGGGAGCTGCCGCTGGTGGCCGCCTACCGCAGGCAGCTCGACTCAGACGTGGCCGACCTGCGCAACGTGACCGCCAAGCCGGCGGCGTCGACGATCATGGCCGCCCTCTTTCTCAAGGAGTTCACCGCCGGCCGGGCCTGGGCGCATCTCGACATCGCCGCCCCCAGCTGGTCGGACGGTGACGACGGCTGGCTCACCAAGGGCGGGACCGGGTGGGGCGCCCGGACCTTGATCGAGCTGTTGCGGTCCTGGGGGTAGGGGACCGCCGGCCCTCCTTCGCCAGCCCGCCGGCCCGCCCCCGCCGGCCCTCCCGCGCCGGCCCACCCGCCGCCCTACGACGCCTGGCTCACCGACGACATGTTGAACCCGTCGACGCGCAGGGGCGGCATCGAGGTCCGGGTGAAGTAGTCGGTCCACTCCCGGGGCAGGGTTCGCTCGGTGGCGCCCACCTCCACGATGCGGCCCAGCAGGTCGACGGGGCTCTCGTTGAAACGGAAGTTGTTGGCGGCGCCGACGACCTCGCCGCCCTCGACCAGGTACACGCCGTCCCGGGTCAGCCCGGTCAGCAACAGGGTCTGCGGGTAGACCTCCCGGATGTACCACAGGCAGGTGAGCAGCAGGGCCCGGTCGGCCCCGGCGACCATGGCTTCCAGATCCGCACCGCCCGGCTCGGGGCCCTCCATGATGAGATTGTCGATGTACGGCGTGACGGGCAGGCCGGTGAGGGCCGCGGAGTGGCGGGTCTGCACCAACGACGACAGGACGCCCGCATCGATCCAGGCCGTGGGCTGCAAAGCCAATCCGTTGTCGAAGACGGAGAGGGCCCCGCTCGACTCATGGGCGAGGACGAAGGGGTAGCACTGGAGAAAGGGGGCGGCCGGGTCGCTGCGCAGGGTCACCGCGACATCCCCGAGGCGCTCGCCGACCCGGGTCCCCCCGCCGGGCCGGCTGAACACGGTGCGCCCGTCGTGGGCGTCCCGCGCTCCCGCCGACCAGTACAGGTCGATCATCAAGTCGGCGACGGCGGTGGGCGGCAGGATCGTTTGGTAGCGGCCCGCGGGCAGATCCACCCGCCGGGTGGCCCAGCCCAGCCGGCGGCGCAGGTCCGAGGTCAAGG
>DASXZS010000096.1:0-2148 GCA_036501785.1 Acidimicrobiales bacterium
GGGGTGTGCGAGGCGTGGCCCGCGGCGCCATCGTGGTCATCTGCAGCGACGGTTGGGATCGCGGCGACCCCGAGGTGATCGGTTCCGAGATGCGCCGGCTGGCCCGAGTGGCCCGCCGGGTGGTCTGGGTCAACCCTCTCAAGGCTTCGCCAGGGTACGCCCCGCTAGCCCGCGGGATGGCGGCGGCCCTCCCGTTTGTTGACCAGTTCGTGGAAGGTCATGCGGTGTCGTCGCTGGAGCGTTTGGCGGAGATCGTCGCTGGCCGCGACCTGGAGGATCGGCACTGGTGAAGGATCTGTTGCCCGATATCGAGCGGTGGCGGGGCGAGGGCAAGCGGGTGGCCCTGGCCCGGGTGGTCGGCCTCGAGGGTTCCGGCCCCAGGCTGCCTGGCGCGGCCATGGTGGTGTCCGATGCCGGCGAGGTGGCTGGGTCGGTGTCCGGCGGGTGTGTCGAAGGGGCGGTGGTGACCGAGGCCCTCGACGTGCTGGCCGGCGCGGGCGCACCGCGGCTGTGCACCTTCGGTTACTCCGACGACGAGGCCTTCGCCGTCGGTTTGACGTGCGGCGGCACCATCCGCATCTTCGTGGAACCGCTCGACTGGTGAGCGCCGCTTCGTGACGGGCCTCTTCGACGCCCTGGCGGCCGCCCTGCGGGCCGAGCAGCCGGCCGCCCTGGCCGAGATCATCGAGGGCCCCGACGACCTGCTCGGTGGGAAGCTGCTGCTCCTGCCCGGACCGCCGCTTCTGGTGATCGGCAGTGTGGGCGACCCGGACCTGGACCGGGTGATCGGGCGAGACGCCCAGGGCGAGCTGGCGGCCGGGTTGTCCGCCACCCGGCATTACGGCCGGCACGGTGAGGCCCGCGGGCGCGACGTGTCCGTGTTCATCGAGTCATTCGCCCCGCCCGCGACGATGATCATCTTCGGCGCAGTGGACTTCACCGCCGCCCTGGCGAAGGTGGCCAAGATCCTGGGCTACCGGGTCACGGTGTGCGACGCCCGCCCGGTGTTCGCCACCCCGGCGCGCTTCCCGATGGCCGACGAGGTGGTGGTGGCCTGGCCCGACAAGCACCTCGCCAAAGTCGGCGCCAGCCTCGGGCCGAGGGACGCGGTATGTGTGCTCACCCACGACCCCAAGTTCGACGTTCCGGCCATCGTGGCGGCCCTGGCGACCGACGTCGGGTACCTGGGCGCCATGGGATCACGCCGCACCCACGAGGAGCGCACGGCCCGGCTCCGGGAGGCAGGTGTCACCGAGGAGGACCTGGCCCGGGTCATGGGGCCGATCGGCCTCGACATCGGGTCCCGCACCCCGGAGGAGACGGCCGTGGCCATCTGCGCCGAGATCATCGCCCTGCGGACCGGGCGCCACGCCCCGTCGTTGCGCGACCGGGAGGGACCGATCCACCGCGACCTGGCGGGTGTGCGGGAGTCGTCCTGAGCGGGGTCGGGGCCGCGGTGCTGGCGGCGGGGGGCGGTTCCCGTTTCACGGCTGGCGCCGACGATGGGGCCCACAAGTTGTTGGCCGACTGGCGGGGCCACCCGCTGGTGTGGGCCGCGGCCAGCCAGGCCCGGGCGTCCGGCCTGGCGCCGGTGTGGGTCGTGTCCGGTGCGGTCGACCTGGCCGGCAGCCTCCCCGACGGGGTGATCGTGCTCGCCAACCCCAGATGGGCCGACGGGCAGGCCACCTCCCTGCAGGTGGCGGTAGGTGCCGCCCGGGCCGCGGGGCTCGACGCCATGGTCGTCGGTCTCGGCGATCAGCCGCTCGTCCCGGCTGCGGCCTGGGCTGCCGTGGCAGCCGCCGCGGCGCCGATCGCGGTAGCGACCTACGATGGGCGGCGACGGAACCCCGTTCGACTGGCCGCCGCGGTGTGGGACCTGCTGCCGGCTACGGGCGACCACGGGGCCCGGGTACTCATCCAAGATCGGCCAGACCTGGTGCAGGAGGTACCGTGCCAGGGCGACCCGGCCGACATCGACACCAGAGAGGATCTGCGCACATGGAGTTGAACAACGAGTTCCGGGTAGGAGTATCGGTCCCCGAGGCGTGGAAGGTGCTGACCGACGTCGAGCGGATCGCCCCCATGCTGCCAGGCGCCCAGCTGCAGGAGATCGAGGGCGACGAATTCCGGGGCGTCGTCAAGGTCAAG
>DASXZS010000097.1:0-9691 GCA_036501785.1 Acidimicrobiales bacterium
CGTCCGAGAAGTTGAAGACGTGGTGGACGATGCCCAGCTGCTGAGCCACCCGGCGGGCGTCGTCCACGTCGGCAACCGAACAGCAGCCGGTGTCGGATGGACCGCCCCAGAGCTTCATGGTGGCGCCCACGACGTCCTCGCCGCCCTGCACCAGCAGCGCGGCCGCGACGGACGAGTCGACTCCACCGGACATGGCGACCAGGACCCGCACGGCTCAGGTGCTGCGCAAGCGGGCCACGGCGGCGGGCACCGCGGCCGCGGCGAGATCGATGTCGGCCGCCGTCGTGGTGGCACCCAGGGTCAGCCGCAAGCTGGACAGGGCCTCCTCCTTGGGCACGCCGAGGGCCAGGAGGACCGCGCTCGGCTCCATGGCGCCGCTGGCGCACGCCGCGCCCGCCGACGCGCACACCCCGGCCTCGTCGAGGAGCACCAGCAGGGTCTCGCTCTCCACGCCCGGAACCCGGACGTGCAGATGTCCCGGCGTGCGCGGCGCGCCGGCGGCGGTCTCGATCAGGTCCGGGATAGCCTGCACCAGCCGGCGGGCCAGATCGTCGCGGTGGACCTGCACCCGGTTGGCGGCGCGACCCCGCTCCGACCGGGCGACGCTGATCGCCGCGCCCAGCCCCACGATGCCGGCCACATTGTGGGTTCCGCTCCGCAGCTCGCGCTCCTGCCCGCCCCCGTGGAGGATGGGGCGCAGCGACGGCCGGCCCCGCGCCGCCAGCACACCGGTGCCCTGGGGACCGCCCAGCTTGTGGCCGCTGACGCTAATGAGATCGGCGTCGGCCGCCGCCACAGGCAGGTCGACCCAGGACGCAGCCTGCACCGCGTCGGTGTGCAGCACGGCCTTGGGGGCGAGGCGGCGAACCAGACGGGCCACGTCGGGTAGGGACTGCAGCACTCCGGTCTCGTGGTTGGCGAGCTGGATCGACACCAGGGTCACCTCCCGATCGAGCAGTCGCCGCAGCGCCTCGAGGTCGACCAGCCCGTCGGCACCGACCGACGCCATCCGCACCTCCTGGCCGCTGGCCGCGGCGGCTCCCATGACCGCCGGATGCTCCACCGCGCTGACGACCACCGGGCCGGGCCGGGCGGCCAGCGACCCCAGGATGGCCAGGTTGTCGGCCTCCGTCCCGCCGGAGGTGAAGGTGACACCGCCCGGCTCCACCCCGATGGCGGCGGCGACGGCGTCGCGCGCCTCGTCAACGGCGGCCCGGGCGGCGCGGGCGACCTGGTGGGCGCCCGACGGGTTGCCGAACCGCCCGGTGAGCCAAGGGATCATGGCGGCCGCCGCCTCCGGTCGCAGCGGCGCGCTCGCAGCGTGGTCGAGATACGCCAACACGGCCGCCCAGGTTAACGGGGATCGTCGGCCTGGCCGCACCATTGGACGACATGTCCGTTTCGCCGTACCTGTCCCTGATACGTTCGGAAGAATGGGCGAAGGCCGCGGGTCGTCGCAACCCGAAATGCCGCCGGAACGCGATCCGGCGGGGGCGACTGGGTTTGCCGACTACGTCCTGATGGCCGCCCTACAGGCGCCGAAAGCGCCAGAGTCGCCGGCTGCGGCCCGCACTATCGCCGGCCTGATCGGGCTCTTGGCGGCCGAGGGCTCGAACGACGAGGTGGCCGCCATCTTGGCACCCGTACCGGGCGGCGCCGTCACCTTCGATGTCGTCGCCACGCACGAGGGCCCCGCCGTCGCACCGGATCGCGGCGGTCGGACCGCCAGCCCCGCGCCCCCGCCACCTGCCCCTCCCCCGCGGCCGCTCACCGGACTCCGGGTGGGCTCGGCCTTGCGGGAGGCGTCCGAGCTGGCGCAAAACCGCGACGACCTCATCTGGGTGGTAGCCGTCGGCGCCGACGGGCTGCGCCGGCGGGTGCTGGAGCGCCGGGAGGGCGGCCCCTTTCGTTACCTCTTCCCGCGTGAGGACCTGTTCGAGGGCGATGCGGCCGCCTGCGCCGACGCTCTCAGCCGGTGGCAGCGGCATGTGGGCGCCGGCGCCACACCGCACAACCCCTTGGCGCTCCTGACTCCGATCCTGCCGCTCCCGGCCGGCAGTGACAACCGGCCCGGCCCCACCGAGTTGGCCACCTCCCGGCCTGATCTGGCCCCGTCCGACACCGCCGCCCTGGTGCACGGACCGCCGCCAGAAGTGCTCGCCCAGACGGTGCGCGACGCCATGGCGGACGTGACGGTCGAGGTCGACATGGGCGCCATCGAGCTGGTCGTGGGCGAGGCCCTGCGGTCGGCCATCGCCGTCTTCCGGGCGAGCGGCACGCCCGCCGCTGGCGGCGAAACGACCGACGGATTGGTGACGCACGCCGCCCTGATGGGGGCCGCCGAGCAGCTGCACATCCTGATGGAGGCGTTCAACGACCGGGTTCGGTCCGGCAGCCGCTCTCTCGAATCGCTGGCCGACGAGCTCAGCGCCCGAGAGCGGAGCGCGGCCGCCTTCACCGACGCCCTCGGCAAGAGCGTCAACGCCAGCATCGACCGGATGTTGCGCCACATCGACGACCGCCTGGACCAGCTGACTGCGGCCCCGTCCACGCCACCGCCTGACCGGCTACGGCCCAAGCGCTGACCGCCGCGGCGGTCAGCGGGGCGGGGCGTGCGCGCCATTCCCAACCAGGTGGCGCTACCGTCGCAGGCGTGCCCCGCCCGCCCGGCTACCCTGCAGCACCATGAGCCAACTTCGGCTCGATCCGATGACAGGTCGTTGGGTCGTGATCGCGGGCGAGCGGTCGCAGCGACCGTCGGATTTCTTGCCTCGTCGGTTGCCGGTCGAGGACGATCCCATCCGACCCTGCCCGTTCTGCCCGGGTAACGAGGAGTCGGTCGCCCAAATTCTCGAGAGCTACGGGTCGGACGACACGTGGCAGGTGCGGGTGGTGACCAACCGCTACCCGGCGTTCAGCGGCACCGAGCCCATGGTGGTCACTCACCTGGGTCCGGTGTACACCCAGGCACCCGCCAGCGGCGTCCACGAGGTGCTGGTGCTGGCCCCGGAGCACAACGCCAGCTGGGCAGACCTCAGCGAGAGCCACGCCGCCCTGGTGATGGAAGCCCTGCGAGACCGCATGTCGGCCCATGCCGCCATCGGATTGCGCTACAGCCAGGCGGTCGTCAACAGCGGCCGGGAGGCGGGCGCATCCATCGAGCATCCCCACGGCCAGCTGCTGTCGATGCCGTTCATCCCGGGTGAGGCGGCCAACGAGTTGGCCGGGTTCGCCCGCTTCCAGGGCAACTGCCTGTTGTGCGCGGTGGTCGACGCCGAAGAGGACGCCTCCCGCCGGCTGGTGTTCTCCGACGACCGGGTGGTCATGATCAGCCCGTTCTGGAGCGGGACGCCCTACGAGTTGCTGATCGTGCCTCGCCACCACGAACCCCACCTGCATCTGGCGGACCCCTCAGACCTGGCCGGCATCGGCCAGTCGGTGCAGCGGGCCTTGGCCGCACTGCGGTCGCGGCTCGGCGACGTGGCCTACAACATCATGTTCCATTCGGCTCCCTTTCGGCCCACCGGCGATTTCCACTGGCACGTGCACCTCATGCCCAAGATCTCCACCCGGGGCGGTTTCGAGATGGGATCCGGGGTGCTGATCAACGTGGTGCCGCCGGAGCGAGCGGCCGACGAGTTGCGTACCGAGGTGGGAGCGCCGGCGTAACTGCAGGGGGCGGGGCCGGCCGAGGGGCATCACACCCTGGTGCGTTTTCTATCTGTGGTGCACTTATGCACGTGGCATAGGCATAACTGCACCACAGATGCGAAACGCACCAGCCGCGCCGCCGGCCCGGGCCACCCCGAGACGCCCAGCGAGCCCGCCGGCCCGCCCCGTCAGGCCAGTTGGTGCACCGGGGCCGGGGTCCACTGGCTCCAGCCGGTGGACCAGTCCATGACCCCGTGGTCGCCGGTCGCCGGCGGCCGGGGGCCACCGATCACCTGCACCACGTCGCCGACGCGGCTGAAGTTGAAAAACGTCAGCGAGTTGGTCGGGCTCAGGTTGATGCATCCGTGGGACACGTTGACGGAGCCCTGGGCGCCCACCGACCACGGGGCGTCGTGCACGTACTCGCCACTGTCGGAGATGTGCACGTCGTTGTACACGTACTCGTCGTAGCCGGCGGACGAGTTCACCGGGATGCCGACCGTCGAGGAGACCATGTGAACCACGTGCTCGCGGTCCAGCACGATGTGGTCGCCGTCCATGGTGGGGTAGACGGTGCTGCCGGCGCTGATCGCGTAGTTGCCGACCACGGCCCCGTTGAGGGTGACGGTCATCTGGTGCGTGGCCAGGTTGGCGGTCGAGATGCGGGCGTCACCGATGCTGAAGGTGTCGGAGATGCTGCCGTGGCCCCAGCGGCCCAGGCCGGCGTCCCAGCCGTCGAAGTCGGCGGTCACAGTGACCCGCTCACCCGCCGGCCAGTAGACCTGGGGCCGGAAGTGCAACTCGTCCATGCTGAACCAGTGCCACCCGCCCGGCACCGGCTTCGACATGCTCACCGAGATGTGCGACAACGCCGCGGCCTGCCCGGCGGTGGTCCGCACGTAGTGGTCGAAGTTGAACACGATGGGCTGGCCCACCCCGACGCTCATCCCGTCGCTGGGGAACACGGTGGCGCCGACCAGGTACGCGGGGGTGAGGGTCGAGAACGTGGTCACCCGTTGGGCGCTGACTCCTGCGGAGTTTCTTGCCGTCACCACCACCCGGTAGTTGTTGGTCGGCAGGAGAGCGGCGGTGGACTGCCATTTGAGGCTCGACGAGGCCAAGGCGCCGGCCAGCACGGTTCCGGCCGAATTGGTCACCCGCACGGAGGTCAGGGTGCCGGCGGTGGTCGCCACGGCCACGGCGGCATCGGGCGCCACGCCCGCCGCGCCGGCGGCAGGTGACACGGTGATGGCCGCCGCCAGCTGGGCCTGCTGCCGGGCCTGGACCTGATGGGCCGCGACGGCCTCGGCCGTCGCGGCCCGCGCCTTGGTCTCGGCCACTTTGGCCGGGCTGGGCCCGCTGCTCGGCACGACCAGTGCAGCCACGACGCCGCCGCCTACCAGAACCACCACCCCGGTGACCGCCCACCATTGTGTCCACCACACCCGGCGCCTCAAGTGCTTCCCGCGCGTTTCCACTCCATCAGGTTAGAGGGCGATGGCTGACAAGACAGGTCACTACCGGCACTTTTCCCGCCTCGCCGCCAGGGGAGGGTTACCCCTTGACTCGCCCGGGGGTGAGCCACAAGACCGCCAGCGGCGGCAGGGTGACCGCCGCCGACCAGCGCTGGCCGTGCCAGCCGATCTCCTCGGCCTCCACCGCGCCGTAATTGCCGACCCCGCTACCACCCCACTCGATGGCGTCGGTGTTGAGCAGCTCCCGCCATGCGCCCGGCGCCGGCAGGCCGATCCGGTAGCCGTAGCGGGGCACGGGGGTCAGGTTGGCCAAGCAGGCCACCCCCTCGCCGACCCCGCGATCGCGGCCAAAGCGGAGGAACGACAGGACGCTCTGCTCGCCGTCGTTGGCGTCGATCCACTCGAAGCCAACGGGGTCGATATCGGCCTCCCACATGGCCGGGGCGGCCCGGTAGACCCGGTTGAGCTCCCCGAGCAGCGAGCGCAGACGGCGGTGGTCCTCCCAGTGATCGAGAATCCACCAGTCGAGCTGCTCTTCGTGGCTCCATTCCCGCTCCTGGGCTAGCTCGGCGCCCATGAAGAGGAGTTGCTTGCCGGGGTGCGCCCACATCCATCCGTACAAGGCCCGGAGGTTGGCCAGCTGCTGCCACCGGTCCCCCGGCATCTTGGTGAGCATCGAACCTTTGCCGTGCACCATCTCGTCGTGGGAAAGGGGCAGGATGAAATTCTCGGTCCAGGCGTAGAGCAGCCCGAAGGTCAGCTCGCCGTGATGAAAGCGGCGATGCACCGGGTCGTGGTGGAAGTAGTCGAGGGTGTCGTGCATCCAGCCCATGTTCCACTTGAAGCCGAATCCGAGACCGCCCAGGTAGATGGGTCTCGACACACCCGGCCAGGCCGTGGACTCCTCCGCGATGACGGTCGCGCCCGGATACAGACCGAAGACCGTCTCGTTGACCTCTTTGACAAAAGCAACCGCGTCCAGGTTCTCGCGGCCCCCGAAGCGATTCGGCACCCACTCGCCTTGTTTTCGCGAGTAGTCCAGGTACAGCATCGAGGCCACCGCGTCCACCCGCAGCCCGTCGATGTGGAACTCCTCCACCCAGTAGAGGGCGTTGGCCACCAGGAAGTTGCGGACCTCGTTGCGGCCGAAGTTGAAGACCAGTGTCCCCCAATCCGGGTGTTCGCCCTGGCGGGGATCGGCGTGTTCGTAGAGGGCGGTGCCGTCGAAGCGGGCCAGGGCGAACTCGTCCCGGGGGAAGTGGGCCGGCACCCAGTCCAGGATCACGCCGATCCCGTGCTCGTGCAGGGCATCGACCAGCACCCGGAAGTCGTCCGGTGACCCGTAGCGCGACGTCGGGGCGTAGTAGCCGGACACCTGGTAGCCCCAGGACCCGCTGAAGGGGTGCTCGGCGACCGGCATCATCTCAACGTGCGTGAATCCCAGGCCGGCGACGTAGGCCGGCAGCTGCTCGGCGAGCTCCCGGTAGGTGAGCAGCCGGAACCGGCCGTCGTCGTCTGCACCGTGGCGCCACGATCCCAGATGCACCTCGTAGACCGACATGGCGCTACGCAACAGGTCCGTGCGGGAACGGGCGTCCAACCAGGCGCCATCGCCCCATTGGTGGGCGGACTCCCCGACCACCACGCTGGCTGTCGCCGGCGGCTGCTCCATCTCGAAGGCCAGCGGGTCGGTCTTGAGGATGAGCCGCCCGTCGGCCGTCACCAGCTCGTACTTGTAACGGGCGCCGGCGGTCACGCCGGGTATGAACAGCTCCCACACACCAGACCCCCCCAAGGAGCGCATGGGATGGAGGCGCCCGTCCCAGTAGTTCCAGTCCCCGACGACGCGGACCGCCTGGGCGTTCGGCGCCCACACCGCGAACGACACCCCGGCCATGCCGTCGTGGACGCGGGGGTGGGCGCCCAGCATCTCCCACAGACGCCGGTGGCGGCCTTCGCCGAACAGGTGCAGGTCCAGCTCGCCGATCGTCGGCCAGGACCGGTAGGGATCGTCGAACCGGACGGTCAACTCCTTGTCGTCGTCCTGGGGATAGTCGGCCTCCAGCCGGTAGTCCTTGACGCCCTTGCCGATGGGCCCCTCGTAGATGCCGGCCGGATGGACGCGCACCATCGGCGTCTCCTTGGGCCGGGCGGCCGCGCCGGTAACGAGGCGCATGGCGGTGGCGTCGGGCCGGTAGGCGCGGACCACCCCCTCGTGGCGGCCGAGGACCCGGTGGGGGTCCCCGTGGTGACCCCGGGCGATCAGGTCCAGGTCGCTCTCCTGTACGGGCACTAGCTTCCTCCGTCCACCAACCGTTGGATGGCGCCTAGGGGTAGTGGTACCCATTCCGGGCGGTGGGCGCGCTCGTAATCCAGCTCGTAGAGCGCCTTGTCCAGCTCGTAAGCGATCATTACCGCCGGATTGGACTCGGGTCCCGCTAGCAGCGCCCCGATCCCCTTGACGTCGCGGTAGCCCTCCAGGAAGGCCTGTCGGTTGTGGGCCTCCCACGCCCCGGCCATCGGTTCCAGCTGGGCCTGCTCGTCGGCGAGTCGCTCGGTCAGGGCGTAGCGGGCCGCGTAGTCGAAGGACCGCAGCATGGAGCTGATGTCTTTGAGCGGCGAGCATCGAGCGGTGCGCTCGCCGAGCGGCTTGGATGGCTCCCCTTCGAAGTCGAGGACATACCAGCCGGCGTCGGTCTGCATAACTTGGCCCAGGTGGTAGTCGCCGTGGACGCGGATCGCCGGGCCGGGATCGTCGACGGCGCGCAACCGGGCCAGCAGGGGGGCCGCGGTGGCCATCAGGTCTCGGCCGGCGACCTCGGTGGCGGCACCCAAGCGGGTGACCAAACCTTCGACGAGATCCCGCCAGGCGGCCACCACCTCTGGCGATCGGACCGACCCGAACGCCTCGGCGAGGGCCAGATGCATCTCCGCGGTCATGCGACCCAGCCGGCCGCTCTCGGCCGCGAAGTCCCCGCCGGTGTCGGCAGGATGCGCGGCCGTCGAGTTGTACAGATCGCGCAGCGACGTCAGGGCCAGCGCCCAGCCCTCCGACCCTCCAGCCAGATACTGCTGCCCGAACGCCAGATCGTAGGGGTCATCCCGCCAGGCCAGCAGCGGGGCGGCCACGTGCTCGAAACCGGCGGCCGCCAAAGCCGCCGTCACCTCTACGTCGGGGTTGCGGCCCGGGTGGAGGCGACGGAAGATCTTGAGGACGAGCCGGTCGTCGAAGACCAGCGAGGTGTTGGACTGCTCGGCAGTGATGGGGCGGGCGAAGGTGGCGGTCTGGGCGCCGTCGCTCGCCACTTCCAGCAGGATCCGGGCCAACTCGCTGTCCAGGGTGGCGTCGTAAAAGACGTTGGCATCCAGGGGCGCCAGCACCGCGTCCTCCCGCCCGTGCAGGAAGTCGGCCCGGTCGACGACCGGGCGGGACCCGATCAGCAGCTGGTAGTGCACGTCGGCGATGGCGACGATGGCCTGCCACAGCTGCGGGCCGTCGCCCTCCGCCACCCACAACTCCCGGGCCCGTTCCACCTGCACCGATCCCGGTTCCGGGGGGTCGCCCGCGTACCAGCGCTGCCGCCCCAGATACGGCGCGATCAGGTCGATCAACCCGTCGGGCAGGCTGCCGGTCATGTCCCGGTTTCCTGTCATGACCCGGTACCCGTCATGACCCGGCTCCCGTCGGGCCCGGGCCACCCGTCGACGGGTCGACCAGCTCGAACCAGTAGAACCCGTACGGGGCCAGGGTGACGAAGTAGGGCAGCTCGCCGATGCGGGGGAACGGGACCCGGCCCAGCAGCTCGATGGGGGCCTTGCCCTCCCAGCGCTGCAGCGGCAGCTCGGCGGGTTGGGCGAACCGGGACAGGTTGCAGACGCAGAGCACGGTGTCCGAACCCTTGGCGAGACTCGGATCGCCGGCGTCCGGATCGCCGGCGTCGGTGACATGGCTGACATCGGTGACGGAGTCGCCCTCTCGTTGGTCCGAGGTGCGAACATACGCCAGCACCGACGGGTTCTCCACCGAGATGACCTCGAAGCTGCCCGTCCCGAACACCAGGTGCTGTCTGCGCACCTCGAGCATGCGCTTCATCCAGTGCAGCTGCGAGCTGGTGTTGCGCAGCTGGGCCTCCACGTTGACCGCCTGGTAGCCGTAGACCGGGTCCATGAGCGGCGGCAGGTACAGCTGGGCGAAATCCGCCCGGCTGAAGCCGGCGTTGCGGTCCGGCGACCAGTGCATCGGCGTCCGCACCCCGTCGCGGTCACCGAGGTAGATGTTGTCGCCCATACCGATCTCGTCGCCGTAGTACAGGATCGGGGAGCCGGGGAAGCTGAAGAGCAGGGCATGCAGCAGCTCGGCCACCCTCCTGTCGTTGTCGACCAGAGGCGCCAGCCGCCGGCCGATCCCCAGGTTGCGTTTCATGCGCGGGTCGCGGGCGTACTCGGCCCACATGTAGTCCCGCTCCTCGTCGGTGACCATCTCCAGGGTCAGCTCGTCGTGGTTGCGCAAGAAGATCCCCCACTGGCAGCCGTCGGGAATCTCCGGGGTGCGGGCCAGGATTTCA
>DASXZS010000098.1:0-1755 GCA_036501785.1 Acidimicrobiales bacterium
GGCGTCGCCCAGCAGCGTGAAGGCGTTGGCCATGCCGTGGGCGTAGGAGAGCGCGGTCGAGGCGTGGCTGTTCTCAATCCAGTCGTGCTCGGACTCGGCCCGGTTGGGGTAGCCCGACATGCCGCCGGCCTGCTTGAGCGACTTAAACCCGAAGCGCCGGCCCGTCAGCAGTTTGTGCACGTAGGCCTGGTGTCCGGTGTCCCAGAGGATCACGTCGCGCGGGGAGTCGAAGACGCGGTGCACGGCCAGGGTCAGCTCGACAGCGCCCAAATTCGAGCCCAGATGGCCACCGGTCGTGGTCACGCTCTCAATGATGAAGGCGCGGATTTCTTCGGCCAGGGTCGTGAGTTGGTCCTGGCTGAGAGCCTTTATGTCGGCCGGTGTCTCGATGCTTTGCAAAATCATGGCGCTGACTCCACGTTAGTCCGTGTCCACTTGTTCGGGACTGCGACCGGACTGGATGAGCGAGGCCACGGCGACGCACAGCGCGGCCACGGCGAGAACCTGCAGGCCACGGTCGGGACCGTACGTCTGGGAGATCCAGCCCACCAGCGGTGCCCCGGCCACCCACCCGATGTAGCCGGCGGCGGTGAAGGTGCCCACGGCGCTCATGACCTGGGTGGCCAACCGGCTCACCGTGCTCATGACGAGCGGCCAGAAGAGCGAAGCCCCGCCGGCACCGAGAGCGAGCCCGATGGCGGCCAGGACCGAGACGTGGGTGAGGGACTCGAGCAGGATGCCCCCTCCGGCCACGCAGCCACCCACCACCAAGGCATGGCGGGTGGAGAGGCGCCCCAGCATGGCGCCGCCGGCGCCGCGGGTGCTGGCCGCCACTAACTGCCCGACCACGTAGGCGCCGGCGCCCAGCAGGACCCCCGTCGAGAGTTGATGGCGCAGGTACAGGACGCCCCAGGTGTCGACGCCGCCCTCGGTGACCTCGGCCAGGGCGAAGACGGCCAAGAGGAGCAGCAGGCCATCGAGGTGCAGGCGCCGCACGGGATGGGCCGGTGGTGCGTCGACGCTCGCCCCGTGCTGGGCCAGCGCGGTGCCCGGATCGGTCAGGAGGGCCCAGATGCCCACGACCAGGGCGACCAGGGCAACGAAAGGCCAGATCCAACGCCAGGAGATGTCGGCGTGTAGGACGACGCCGGCGGCGGCCGCCCCAATAAGGGCGCCCACGTTGAAAAGGGCGTGGAAGCGGACCAGGACGCCGGGCTGGCCCATCAGACGATGCGACGCCTCGGCGTTCATGGCGGTGTCGATGCTGCCCCCGGCGATCTCGACCAGGACGAGGGCGCCCACGAAGGCCCACCGCTGGTGCACCGCGCTCATGACGACCAACAACACCGACCAGGAGAGGAGGGCGATCCACAACAGGCGGCGGGCCCCGAAGCGGTCGGCCAGATGGGCCATGACTGCGCTGGAGGCGCCGGCCACCGCCACGGCCAGCGCCAGCATGAGGCCGAGTTCGGAGTCGTTGAGGGAGAAGGTGTGCTGAATGTTGAAGATCAGCACGGCCCAGCTGCCCCAGAAGAGGCCGAAGGTGATGAAGGCGGCGACCACCGGACCCGACCCGAGCGGCGTGGCTCGCGGCGGGGCGGGAGCGGGGGCGCCGATCAGGAGGCGCCGGCGGCGCCGGCCTTGCCCAGGAATGTGGCCTCATCGACCAGCACCCGCGTCACCCGGCCGGCCCCGATCAGCCCGCCGCCATCGCGCTCGAGGCGGGCCGCCGACACGGTGAAGATGAGCCGGCGG
>DASXZS010000099.1:0-4984 GCA_036501785.1 Acidimicrobiales bacterium
GTGCCGGTCGTGCTGGAGCGTGGCATCCACCACCGCGGCCGATGCCCCGAACGCGCACGCCACAGCCAGGACCGCGGCCGCGGTGACCCGCACCCGAACCCCGGAAAACAAGCGGACGACGGGCCTAAGCACGGCGCGCCCCGCCGGGACCGGACAGGCGGTAGCCCGCGCTCCGCACGGTGTCTATGTGGGATGGCTCGCCCGGCCGGTCCAGCTTGCGGCGCAGGTAGCCGACGTACACCTCCACCACGTTGGCGTCCCGCTCGTCGGAGGGGTCCCACACGTGCTGGAGCAGATCGGCCTTCGGCACCGGCTCGTCGCGACGATGCAGGAGATAGGTGAGCAGGGCGAACTCCCGGGCGGTCAGGGCCACCTGTTCGCCGGCCCGCCAGCAGCGGTGCTCGCGAGTGTCGAGGCGGATGTCACCGTGGCTCAGGACCGCGCCCTGGGCCGACCCGCCCCGCCGGATCAAGGCCCGCAGCCGGGCCAGGAGCACCGGGTAGGAAAACGGCTTCGACAGGAAGTCGTCGGCGCCGGTATCGAGCGCCTCGGTCTGGTCGAACTCCCCCTGTTTGGCCGTCAGCATCAAGACCGGAACCCGGGACCCGCCGTCGCGCAGCGCAGAGGTGACGGCGTAGCCGTTTCGTTTCGGGAGCATGAGGTCCAGCACGATGGCGTCGTAGGACTCGGCCTGGGCTCGGGCCAGACCCTCGTCGCCGTCGACGGCGACGTCGACCGTATAGCCCTCCGCGGTCAGGCCGCGCGCCAAGGAGCCGGCCATGGAGACCTCGTCCTCGACGATGAGGATCCGCATCGCCCCCAGTCTGCCCCTTGGCAGCCCGCGGCGGGCGGCGAGGGGACCACGCCCCGCTGTTCTTGATCCGGTTGTGCCGTCGAGCACCGAGCAGCTCACAGGTCGAGCAGCTCGTCTACCGGTCCGTCGCCGACTAGGCGGCTGCGGGCACCACCGCGGGCGCCACCAGGGCTGGCCGGCCGGCCAGGGCCTTGGCGTACAAGCCCTCGCCCCGCCGGCGGCACAAGCTGACCGACAGCGCGGCGCCGCCGCCCACCCAGCACCAGCCGGCGATCTGGTGGGCGCCCATGTACACCGGCAACGACACGGTGGTGAGCAGGGCCAGGGTGGTGGCCCCGCTGCCCAGGTAGGTGACCATCCAGATCACCGACAGGCCCCGGATGAGGGCCCGCCGGGTGGCCAGGTCGTCGGCCACGTGGGGCACCAGGTCCCGGGCCAGGCGCACCACCAGCGGCTCGCTGGTCCACATGGTGGCCACGAACATCAGGGCGAAGCCGGCGGTCTCGGCCACCGGGATGGCGAAGTAGACCATGGCCTGGCCGGTGGCGCCGGCGGCCACGGCCCGCAGCGTCACCATGAACACCGTCATCAGCAGCATCCCGGAGATGCGCCGGCGCCGGCTGTACTGAAAGGCCGCGAACCCGTAGGCGTACACGACGGACACACCGATGGCCCACACCATGGACCCGGCCGCCAGCGTCAGGTAGAACAGGGCGAGGGGGATGAGGGTGGCCACCGCGATGGCCGGAAAGGCTGCCCGAAGCAGCCGCCCGCCCGCCCCCCACCGGCTGCCCGAACCGCCCGGGTCCGCCGGCGCTCGGTGCTGGTCGTCCCCTGGCTGCCTCCGCGCGCTCACCCTCTCATATCGTCGGTGGCCGCCCGCCCCTTGAGGCCGGTCCGGACGCATCTTCCCCGCCAGCCAGCGGCCTAACGTCGGAGTCATGGTCGACACCCGTCTCATTCCCGCCCCCACAGTCTTCGTATTGTACGGGGCCACGGGCGACCTGTCTCGTCGCCTCGTCCTGCCCGCCCTCTACAGCTTGGCCAAAGAGGGTCTGCTGCCCCCCGATTGGCGCATCGTCGGCAACGGGCGTGGCGATGTGTCCCACGAGGATTTCCAGGAGCGGGTCCGCGAGAGCCTGGAGGAGTTCGGCCCCAAACCGGCCGAGGGCCCGTGGGAGGAGTTCCGGCGGCGCCTGCGGTTCGCCGGCGGCGGCTTCGACGCCACCAACCCCGGGTGCCTGCTCGACGTGATCGGCGAAGCGGAGCAGGAGCTGGACGGCGGCCATGAACCGCCGCAACGGGTCCACTACCTGGCCGTGCCGCCGCAGGCGTTCGGGCCGCTCACGGAAGGCATCGGCGCCCACCGGCTCGCCGAGCGGTCCAGGGTGGTGTACGAGAAGCCCTTCGGCACCTCGCCTCAGTCATTTCGCCAGCTCGACCGGGTGGCGAAGCGGGTCTTCGACGAGCGGCAGATCTACCGCATCGACCACTTTCTGGGCAAGGAGGCTGCCCAGGACATCCACGTGCTGCGCTTCGCCAACGGGCTGTTCGCCAGCGCCTGGGACCGCCACCACATCGAGCGGGTGGAGATCGACGTCCCCGAGACGCTCGACGTCGGCATGCGGGCCGACTTCTACGAGCACACCGGCGCCATCCTCGACATGATCGTCACCCACCTGTTCCAGCTGGCCGCCGAGGTGGCCATGGAACCGCCAACCTCCGTCGATGCCGAGCACATCGCCCGGGCGCGCGAGGACGTCATCGGGTGTTTCCGGCCCCTGACGTGGGACGACGTGGTGGTGGGCCAGTACGAGGGCTACCGGGACATCGAGGGGGTCCCGCCGGACTCCCGCACCGAGACCTTCGCGGCGCTGCGGCTCTGGGTCGACAACGACCGGTGGCGCGGCGTCCCGTTCCTCCTCCGCACCGGGAAGTGCCTGCCGGTCAGCCGCCAGCGGGTCAGCGTGATCTTCCAGGAGCCCGCGACCGGGTTCGGCGCCCCGCCGGAGGCCGGGAACGTGATCACCTTCGAGCTGTCCGGTCCCGGTGAAATCGACCTGACCATGGTGGCCAAGCAGCCCGGCCCCGAGCTCACCCTCGGCACGGTCAGTGCCCGACTGCCGTTGGGCGAGGCCTTCCACACCCCGGCGCTGCCCGCCTACGCCCGGTTGATCCACGATGTCCTCCTCGGTGACCGGTCGCTGTTCACCCGGCCCGACGGCCTGGCCCACGTGTGGACCGTGGCGGCCGCCCTGCTGCAGGACAAACCGGAACCGCGGCCCTACCCGAAGGGTTCCTGGGGACCGGACGCCTGGCCCGCCGGCGCTCCCGCCATGCTGCAATAGGGCATAGCCGCCGACATAGGGCATGGCCATCACATAGAGGTCAGAAGTCGCCGAAATAGCGGCTGGTTCTGACCACTATCCCGGCCGCCGGCTGCCGGCCAAGCCGCCGGGCTAGCCTGCTGAGGTGCCCACGCCCGCCTGCGGCCGGATCGGGGGGTGACGACCCAGGCAGTCCCCAGCCTCCCTGTCGTCGAGGCTCGCCCCGCGGCACGCATCCTGGCCGGACGCGACTGGCTGGTGGTAGGCGCCCTCACCGGGCTGGCCCTGCTGTTGCGGGCCCCCAACCTGGGCCGGGCCTACTGGATCGACGAGGGGATCAGCGTCGGCATCGCCTCGCATCCGGTCCGGCAGATCCCCGGACTGCTGCGCCTGGACGGGTCGCCGCCCCTGTTCTACGTCCTGCTCCATTTCTGGATGCGCCTGTTCGGCACCTCGCCCATCGCCACCCACCTGCTCTCGCTCATCGCCTCGTTGGTGACCGTGCCGCTCGCCTACTGGGCGGGCCGCGACCTGTTCGACCGACGGGCCGGGGTGGCCGCGGCGGCCTTGATGGCCACCAACCCGTTCCTGGGCTGGTACTCAACCGAAACCCGCATGTACCCCATCGTGGTGGCCCTGGCCATCGCCGGCCTGACCCTGGCCGTGCGGGCGGTGCGGGACCGCAGCTGGGGCGCCGGCGCCGGGGCGGTGGTGGTCTTCGCGGCGATGCTCTACACCCACAACTGGGGCCTGTACCTGTTCGGGGCGACCGCGGTGGTGCTGGCCGGGCTGGCCTTCGTCCGGGATGACCGCCGGCTGGCCCTCTCGATAGCCGGAGCGGCCGCCGCGGTGGTGGTCCTGTGGCTGCCATGGGTGCCGTCGCTGCTCGACCAGGCCCAGAACACCGCCGCCCCCTGGGCCGTCCGCCCCCAGATCGGGGACTTCTTCGCCGACCAGGCGTCGGCGCTGGGCGGCACCCTGGGGTTCGTGGTGGCCCCGGTGCTGGCCGGCGGGGCCTGGTGGACTCGCCGGCGCCGGTCGGTCGGTGATGGCCACGTGGCCCGCTTCCTGTGCGCCATCGGCATCCTCACCGCCCTCGCGGGCTGGTTGGCCGCCCAGCTGGAACCGTCCTGGACGGTGCGCTACCTGGCCGTGGTGGTGGCTCCCCTACTGCTGGCCGCGGCCGGCGCCCTGGCGCCCAGCCGTTCGGGCCGGCGGATCGTAGCGGGCGTCTGCGTGCTGCTGGTGGGGTGGAGCATCATCGGCTCGCTGCTGCCCAACCCCAATGCCCAGTACGCCAAGAGCAACGTGGCCGCGATAGCCCGGGCCGCCTCCGCCGGCCTGGCTCCAGGTGACGTGGTGGTCGTCACCCAGACCGAGCAGCTGTCGGTGCTCGCCCACTATCTCCCGAGGGGGCTGGTGTACATCACCCCCACCGGCCCGGTGCGCGACCCCTACGTCGTCGACTGGCGCAACATCGTCAGCCGGCTCGAGGCGGCCCGGCCCTGCTCGGCCGTCAACCCGACCATCCAAGCCCTGCCGGTCGGAGCCCTGGTGTTGGAGATCAACCCGGTCCGCCAGCTGGGGGCCAACGGATCGGCCTGGTACCGGGCCGTCAACGCCCAGGTGGCTGACATCGACCGGATGCTGGCGACGGACCCGTCGTTGACGGCCGTGGGGTCGTACCAACAGGCGGTCAAGCCGAGGCCCTACAGCCCGGTGACCGGCGAGTTGTTCCAGCGCACCGCCGGCGCCAACCCGTGTCACTAGCGGCGCCGGTGCGGGGCCCGGCGCGGGGGCCGGTCCGGGCGCGGCGCTGGCGCCCGTGGCGGTGGGCGATGGC
>DASXZS010000100.1:0-7578 GCA_036501785.1 Acidimicrobiales bacterium
CCCCAAAGGCGGCGCGGACGCCCGCCACCGCGGCCGTCCGCCCCGCATCCTCTGGGGCCTCACCACCGTCGTCGCCGGCATCTGCGCCTACGCGGTGGCCGGCGTCGCCGGTGTGGTGCCCTGGCGCACCACCACCACCTCGACGGTGTCGTCAGGCCTGTGGCTGGCGCTCGCTGGTGTGGTCCTGGTCACGGGGCTGCGCCGCATCCGGGCGGCCGAATACGCCACGTCCCGACGCAACGCCCCGAGGATCCCGTTCTCGACCCCCGTGCAGGTCGACGGCACTCCTGCTGACCTGGTCGACGTCTCCGTCGGTGGGGCCGCCATTCGACTCTCGAGCGGTTCGGTGGCCATGGCCGGGCTGGTCCTGCTCGACCTGCCCGGCCAGCCGGGCGTCAAGATGGAGGTCGTCGGGGCCGGCCAGGAAACCCCCGGCCCCCGCGAGCGGATCGTCTCGTTACGAATCGCGGACAACGATTGGGAATCGCACGCCAAGCTGTCCCGCTGGCTGTTTCACACGCCGCTGGGTGCAGTTCCCGCCCTGCCCCCCGGCGTTCCGGTCGCAGCCGCGCTGGGAGGCTAGGACCTTCAGATGTCCGCGTCGGCTGCTTCGGGCCGGCGGGCGGCGCCGGCGGCAGGCAGCCGGTCGAACACCGCCGGCGGGTCCTGCCACAAGGGCCGGCCGCCGGCCACCTCGCCGGCCCGGGCCGCCTCGATGGCCCGCCACACCCGCTCCGGGGTGCACGGCATGTCGATGTGCCGCACCCCGAGGTGGGAGACAGCGTCGATCACCGCGTTGTGCACCGAGGGAGTCGAGCCGATCGTCCCCGATTCGCCGATCCCCTTGGCACCGAGCGGGTTGCGTGGCGTCGGCGTCTCAGTGTTGGCGGTCTCAAAGGATGGGAACTCGGCCGCACTGGGCATGGCATAGTCCGCCAGGTTGGAGGTCAGGGGGTTACCGTCGACATCGAAGACCACCTGCTCCCACAGGGCCTGGGCCATGCCCTGGGCGATGCCGCCATGCTGCTGCCCGGTCACGAGGAGCGGGTTGAGAATCCGCCCGCAGTCGTCGACGGCGATGTGGCGGAGCGGAACCACTTGGCCGGTCTCCATGTCGACCTCGACGACCGACACGTGGGCCCCGAAGGGGAAGGTGGCACCCTCCTGGCTGAAGTCGACGGCGGCCATCAGGCGCGCCCCCGCGTCGGCGCCGGCATCGACATCCTCGCCGGCCCCACCAGCGGCGGCCCCATCCGCAGCCAGCCCCGCCAGCTCCGCCCACGACAGGGCCCCCGCCGGCACCCCGGCCACCCCGACCCGCCCGTCGTCATGGACCACGATGTCGTCCACGCTGGCCTCCAGGTGGGCGGCCGCGATGGCCTTGGCCCGGGCCAGAACCTCCTGCGTAGCCGTGAACACCGCGCTCCCCCCGATCTGCAACGATCGCGACCCTCCGGTCCCCCCACCTCTCGGCACCACGGCAGTATCCGACTGCACGAAGCGAACGTCCTCCATGGGGATCCCCAGCCGGTCCGAGACGATCATCGCGAAGGAGGTGGCATGCCCCTGACCGTGCGCCGAGGTCCCGACCTGAATGGTGGCGGTCCCGTCCCGGTGCACCTCGACCGACCCGTATTCCTGGGCTCCGCCGCCGGCGGTGATCTCGACGTAGACCGCCACCCCGATCCCCAACTGCTTGTGGGCGCCGGCCGCCCTCCGCGCCGCCTGCTCGGCCCGGAGCTCCTGATAGCCGGCGAGCCGCAGCGCCTCGTCCAGGGGCTTCTGGTAGTCGCCCGTGTCGTACGTGGTGCCCATCTGGGTCACGTAGGGCTCCTCGAAGGCGGGCAGCAGGTTACGCCGGCGGAGCTCGACGGGGTCCAGGCCCAGTTCGCCTGCGGCCAGGTCCATCATGCGCTCGAGGAATTCGGCCGCCTCGGGCCGCCCGGCCCCCCGGAAGGCGCCCATCGGCGTGGTGTTGGTGACCGCCACCGCCACGTCATAACGAATGACCGGGATGCGGTACACCCCCTGGGCCATGGTGCGGGTGGGGCCGATCGCGAGAGCCCCCCCGAAGCCGGCGTAGGCCCCGGCGTCGCCGAGGACCCGGCAGTGCATGCCGGTGATCCGCCCTTCGGCGTCGAAACCCATCTCGATCCATTGGACCTGGCCGCGTCCGTGCGGCATGGCCACCAGGTTCTCTGAGCGGGTCTCGACCCACGCCAGCGGCCGGGCCAGCAAGCGGGCGGCGGCGATCACCGCGGCGTGCTCCGACCCCATCCCGGCCTTGCCGCCAAACGCGCCGCCCACGTGGGGCGCGATGACCCGCAGGGTAGACCGGTCCAGGCCCAGGTTGCGAGTGGCCGTCCCCGCAAAGCCGTGCGGCATCTGGGTCGACACGTACACGGTCAGGTCATGGCCGTCGCCGTCCTCGCCCGGGAGGACGGCGATGGCATCGCCCTCCATGGGCACGACGGCCACCCGCTGGTTCTGCAGCTTGGCTCGTACCACGGTGGCTGCCCCGACCAGCGGGTCGGCGCTGGTGTCGCCGGCCATTCCCGCCACCAGGTTGGAACCAATCTCGTCGAATTGCAGTGGGGCGCCGTCGGCCAGCGCCGCTTCGGGGTCCACCACCGCCTCGAGCGGGTCGTAGTCGACCTCGACCAGCTCGACCGCGTCGAGCGCAGCCGCCTCCGTCTCGGCCACCACCAGGGCCACCGCCTCGCCGACGAACCGCACTTTGTCGACCGCCAGCGGGGGCCGGGCGCAGGCGGCGTTGAGGACCATGAAGCCGTGGAACGGCGCCAGGCCCAGATCGTCGGCGAGGTAGACCGCCAGCACTCCTGGCGCGGCCTGGGCGGCCTTGGTGTCGATGGCGACGACCCGGGCATGCGCCACCGGTGAACGCACGAAGGCCACGCGTGCCAGGCCGTCGACCCGAAGGTTGCCGACGTAGGTGCCCCGGCCCGTCAGGAGGTCTGGGTCCTCGATGCGGCGGACGCGATTACCGAGAAGGGAGCCTGGCATAGTGGCAACCTACCGTGGCTCAAGCTGGACACGGCCGCTCGACCCACACCCCCCGATGCAGCACCGCATCCACGCGCAGCTCAGTGTCCAGCACGACCAGATCGGCCTGGGCGCCCACTCGCACGTAGCCCCGGTCCGGGCGGCCGAGCAGCCGGGCGGCCGTGGTGGACGTGGCCCGGACGGCTTCGGGGATGCTGAACCCCCCCTCCGTGACCGCCCGGCGGAACGCCTCGCCCAAGGTGAGGGTGCTGCCGGCCAGCACGCCGGTCGCTTCGACGCGGGCCGCACCCCCGCTAACGCGGACCGCGACCGCACCAACCCGGAATTCCCCGTCTCCGGTCCCCGCGGCCGCGATGGCGTCGGTGATGAGCACCACCCGCTCGGCGCCGGCGCGGCGCCGGACGTCGGTGACGAAGGCCGGGTGGAGGTGGATCCCGTCGTTGATCAGCTCGCAGGCCACCCGGTCGTCCTCCAGCAGAGCCAGGACCGGACCCGGCATCCGGTGGTGCACGGGCGGCATGGCGTTGCCGATATGGGTGGCGACCCGGGCGCCGGCGGCAATGGCCGCGCGCGTCTGCTCGTACGTGGCCTCCGTGTGTCCGATGGCGGCCACCACGCCGGCCGTGGTGAGACGGGCGATGGCGTCGAGGGCGCCGGCCCGCTCGGGGGCCAGGGTCATCATGCGCAACGTGCCGCCGGCCGCCGCAGTGAGCCGGTCGATCTCGGCCAGGCTCGGGTCACGGAGCACGGTCGGGTCGTGGGCGCCGCAGCGGGTCCTGGCCAGGAAGGGACCTTCCAGGTGGGTGCCGGCGACCAGCCCGTCCCGGGTCAGGGCGGCCAGCCGGGACACCTGCTCCTCGAGCACGTCGGGAGGGCCACTGACCAGGCTGGCCAGGGTGGTGGTGGTCCCGTGCCACAGGTGGAAGGCCGCGGCGCGCCCCGCGTCGTCCGACCCGTAGGACGCCCCGCCCCCTCCGTGACAGTGCAGATCGACGAAACCCGGCACTACCAGGGCGCCGTCGAGATCCAGGTCGACCCGGCCCGGCGCCCGGCCGCGGCCCACGCGAGTGACCCGGTCGCCGTCGACAGTCAGCCAGGCGTCGTCGACCACGTCGTCCGGGGTGGCCAGTCGGATCCCGCCGAGCAGCATCACGTGACGACCGTCGGCGTCAGTGGCCACCGGCCGACCACGTGGTAACGAGCCCCGTCCCGGTGCAGGTCACTCGCCACCAGGGTCAACTCATCGACTGTCCACTGGGCCGACAACGACCCCGCCGGCAGTCCCGCCAGGCCCCGCGAGTGCCGGGCCCGGGCGACCGTCACGTGTCCTCGGAAGGGGCGTCGGGCCGGTGGCCGGCCGATGTCCCCGGTGGCCTGCTGGACAATCTGGGCCAGCGAGTCCAGCCCGGTCACCGGCAGCACCCACACCGCATTACCCAGGGCCCGCAGTCGCGGCCCGGCCGAGGCGTCGGCCGATCCGGCCCCGGCCGCCGCCCCCGTCAGGGCGTCTCGCAGCTGCGCTTCGGCGGTGTCGTCCACCGAGCCCACGAAGCGCAGGGTGATGTGCCACTGGTCCGGGGTGGTCCAGCGCAGGCCGGACCGGACCGGCCGCTCCAGCGCCCGCAGCTGGTCCACCAGCGCGGCCGGCGGCCACACCGCCACAAACAACCGGCGCACCGGGATGCTCAGCCGCCGCTCCACCCGTCGAGCAAGCGGCGCCGGATCAGGTCGAGGGCGGAGATGGTGGCGATCTGGCGGATCTGGTCCCGGTCGCCACCCAGCCGCAGCAGATGGGCCCCGGTCCCGCCGACCGCGACGCCGGCGAGCCCGATCCACACGGTGCCGACCGGTTGGCCGTCCTGCTCGGTGGGGCCGGCGACGCCGGTAAGGGACAACCCGATGTCGGCCCCCAGCGCGGCCGCGGCCCCGGCCGCCATCTCCTCCGCCGCGGCCTCGCTCACCACCGGGCCGTCGCCTACGCCGAGCAGCTTGCGCTTGACCTCGCTGGCGTAGGCGACGATCGACCCCCGGAACCAATCGGACGCCCCGGGGACGGCGCTGAACCGGCTGCCGACGAGCCCGCCCGTCAACGACTCGGCCACTCCAATCGTCAGCCCGGCCGCCACCAGGAGCTTGCCGACGGCGGCCTCCATTCCCTCGTCGTCGGCGCCGAACACGGCCGGCCCCAGCAACTCGCGGATGGTCGCCTCCTCGACGCCCAGCACGGCTTCGGCCTCCTCGAGCGTTGCAGCCTTGGCGGTCAGCCGGACCTTGATGCCTTCGATCCCGCTGGCCAGGAAGGCGATGGTTGGCGCCGGGCCGGTGGCGGCGTCCAGGGCGGCCAGACGGCCGGCGAGGCGCTCGGCCAGGGTAGATTCGGCCAGACCCCAGGTGCGCAGGGTGCGGCTGCGAATGGTGGCGGTGACGCCGGCCTGGGCCACCAGGTCCGGCAGCACGGCCCGCGCCACCATCTCGCGCATCTCCGCCGGGACACCCGGCACCGCGTAGATGCTCCGGTCGCCGAGCCGGCAGATGAGTCCGGGGGCCGTGCCGCGCACCTGGGCGATCACCGTGGCGCCGCGGGGCACCTCGGCTTGGCGGAGATTGTTGAGGGCCATGGTTCGCCCGCGACCCGCGAAAAACTCCTCGATGCGGGCCGCCACCCCGTCGTCCAAGTCGAGCGGGACGCCGAGGACCTCGGCGATGGCCTCGCGGGTGATGTCATCCTGGGTCGGACCCAGCCCGCCGCAGCAGATCACCGCGTCGCTGCGGGCCAGGGCCTGCCGGATGGCGGCCACGATGCGGCCGTGGTTGTCCCCTACTTTCACTTGGTAGTAGGAATCGATCCCGGCCAGGGCCAGCTGCTCGCCCATCCAGGCCGAGTTGGTGTCGACTATCTGGCCGAGCAGCAGCTCCGTCCCGATGGCCAGAACTTCGCAGCGCACGGCTACGCCGGCGGCAGGTCGTCGCCGGCCGGGGCGGCCGCCAGCGCCGGCCGGCGGCTGTCGAGGAGGTACTGGGCCCCGCTGATCAACGCCAGGGCGACCGAGATCCACAACAGGATCTCGCCGATCCCCTGGTGGGGCACCCCGGTCAAGGGGATGAGGATCAGCCCGACCGCCAGGTCCTGACTCGCGGTCTTGCCCTTGGCCAGGGGCCGGGCCGGCACCGAGATGCCCTGCCGGGCTACGACCGATCGGTAGGCGCTGATCGCCACCTCCCGCCCGGCGATCAGCAGCACTGGCAGCCACGAGGCCAACCCGGTCGCGGCGAGGGCGCCGAGGGCGCCCAGCACCAGCACCTTGTCAGCCAGCGGGTCCAGGAAGGCGCCCGAGGTGGTGGCCCCCTGCCGGCGGGCGACCCAGCCATCCAGGAAGTCCGTGCTGGCGATGGCAAACCAGGCCAGCGCCGCGCCCCACGAGACCCCCAGGTGCACGATCAGGATCAGCACCGGCGGGGTGGCGAGCAGCCGTACCGCGGTAATGGCATTGGCCGGCGTGGCCAGCGCCGACGGCTCGAATTTCCCCGCAATCTTGGTCGCCAACTAGGCCGCCCCCTCCGCCACCAGCTCGGCGTCGAGGTCGGGGCCTTCGGCGTCAGTGACCACCACGTCCACCCACGAGCCGGGCCGGGCGGACGGCGGGATCCGGACCACCCCGTCGATCTCGGGGGCCTCCATGTGGCTGCGGGCCACGCCGGGCTCGTCGACGAGCACCCGCAGGGTCCGTCCGACGTGGCTGCGGCGCCGGTAGGCGGTGATGGTGTCCTGCAGCTCGGCGCACTCGGCCAGGCGCTCGGCGGCGAGGTGCGCCCCGACGCGGTCCGGCAGGCCCAGGGCGTAGGTGCCGGTCTCGGGAGAAAAAGGGAAGAATCCCGCCCAGTCGAGCTCCGCCGCGGTCAGGAACGCCAGCAGCTGGTCGTGGTCGTCTTCGGTTTCGCCGGGGTAGCCGACAATGAACGAAGAGCGCAACGCGGCGTCGGGATGGGCGGCCCGGATGCGCTCGATGCGGGCCAGGAACCGGTCGCCGTCGCCCCAGCGGCGCATCCGGCGCAGATGCGGGCGCGACACGTGCTGCAGGGAGAGATCGAAGTAGGGGCACCCGGTTTCGCCCATGACATCGATCAGACCGTCAGTGAGCTCGGATGGATACAAGTACAGCAGCCGGGTCCGGTTCACCCGGGCCGCCACCGCCCCTACCAGGGGCTCGATGGGCGGCCGTCGACCGGGTTGGCGACCCCCCAGATCCCGCCCGTAGGACGCCAGGTCCTGGGCCACCAGGACCACCTCTTCCACACCCAGGGCGTCCACCTCGGCCAGGATCTCGCTCATGTCCCTGGAGCGCTGGCGGCCCCGGAACGACGGGATGGCGCAGAACCCACACTTGCGATCGCAGCCCTCAGCCACCTTGACGTACGCCCAGGGGGCTCGGGCCGGGGGCCGGGGCAGGTTGAGCAGATCAAACGACGGCGCCTGCCGCGTGTCCGTGTCCTTGTCCTTGGCCGTCAGGGTGACGGGCACGCCGAACCCGGCCACCAGGTCCGCTTCGGGTAGCG
>DASXZS010000101.1:0-5011 GCA_036501785.1 Acidimicrobiales bacterium
AGCCGAGGGCGGTGGTGGCGGCTTGCTGGGCCATGGCGTTCGCTGTCGCGGGGTCGCGGGCGATCGACGCCGCCCGTGCCGCTTGGGCGGCGGCGCCGTCGACTTCGAGGCGGGCGGAGACGGTGCGACCGAGCGCGACCACGAAGAACAGCATCAAAAAGAGGAGTGGAGTGAGCAGCACCAGCTCGGTAGCGACACTGCCCGCCTCGCGGTCGCCCAGCCGGCGCGCCAGCCGAAAGCGGCTCATGGTGCTTGCCCCGGATAGGAGTAATTCTCGGTTGCCCCTGACGCGGTGGCTTTGACCGGCAACGAGAACAACCCGACGATGCTCTCGGCGTGGCCGGTCACCGTCACCGTGGTCAACTCGTCGGTGCGGGTGGCGGTGATCTTGGAGCTGGCCAGCACGGTCGAGCCGAGCTGGTCGAGCACGCTTTGGGCCTGGTTCTGACCGGCCGCCGCGGTCTCACCTTGGAGGCGGCCGACCGACACGCCTTGTTGGGCGACCGCGGTGGCGATGTGCTCGGCGTGCTCCCACAGGGCGAACTGGATCACCCCCATGATCAACAAAAGGAGCAATGGCGTGGCGATCACTAGCTCGGCCGAAACTGCGCCCCTCTCGTCGCGCCCCAGGGCGCGCCACGGCCGTCGCGGTCGGTGCGGGGTGTGATCGGAGGGTCGCCGGGCGCCCATGGCCGAGAGCGGGTCAGCCCCCGCTGCCGCTGTTGGTGGTGATGTTGTTGGCGGCGGCAACGACCTTGTAAACGATGATCCCCACCGCGGTCAACGCCAACCCGGCCAACAGGGCGGTGACGATCACCGCCTCGGTGGAGTAGGCCGCTTCGGGGTCGGCCCGCAGCGCCTGCCACCGGTCGTGCAGGACGGTGAAGAGGTGACGGATGATGATCAGCTCGGGGAACACTGCACTTGTCCTTTCATTTCTGGGCTTTCCTTTCTGTTGAGTCGCCTGAACCCGCGGCTTTCAGAGCCCGGTCAACACCTTTTCCACGGCCGGATAGCCGAGGAACAACAAGAACGCGCCGAAGAGCAGCACGACGGGGAGGCTCATGCGTTCGGTCGTGGCCTGGTCGGCGGTTTCGGCTTCGGCCAGTTGGTGGGTGCGCAGCGAGGCGGCTTTGGCGGCGAGGCTGGCGCGGACTTTGGCGCCTTCGGTGCCGGCGAGCGCCACGGACGCGGCGAGCTCGGACAGTTCGCTGACTCCGAGTTGTTGGCCGAGTCGTCCGAGGGCGGCCCAGGGGGTTTGGCGGGCCAGGTGGGCCTGGTCGAGCGCTCGGCGCAGGTAGCCGAACGCCCATCCGGAGCCGACCGACGCCGCGTCGGCCAGTGCCGTCTCGACGCCGCCGCCGCCGGCCAGGGCGACCACGACGAGGTCCAAGAAGCTCGACAGGGCGTGACGGAAGTCGCGTCGGCGTCGGCTGGCCTCGGCGTGGACGCCGAGGTCGGGGGCGAAGAACCCGGCGACCATGAAGATCAGCGACGCCCACAGCGGCACCACTACGGGCAGGTGGGCGCCGCCTAGGGCGAGGAGCACGGCGATGGCCGGCGCGAACAGCAGTCCGACGAGGGCCAGGGTGACTTTCTCGGCCAAGTGCCGCTCCGGGCTGCGGCCCAGCACGGCAAGGTCTTGGCGGACCTTGGCTGGCAGCAGCCAGTCTGCTTTGGTCCGGCCGAGCATCTCGGCGAGGGGCCGGCCGAGGCGGGCCGCCATGCCGCCTTCTGGCTCAGGGGTGAGGACGGGGGCGGGTTCGGGCAGGCGGCGCAGCTCGGCCAGCGCTTGGGCCAGGCTCGGTCGCGGCGGGTACAGGCCGCGGACGATCAGCCACAAGCCGGCACCGACCCCGGCTCCGCAGACCAAGGCGGCGATCACGACCGGATCCCTGACGTTTTCTCGGGAATCGTGAACCCAGGGCTCTTTGCATTGGTGAGGAACCGGTCGACGTCCACTGGTCGAGTCATGCGGGCCAGCCACACGAACGCCACCGCGAACACCCCGCCGACCAACACCAGCACGAGCTGGCCCGTGGCCGTGTCATACGGGGCGAGGTAGCCGCGATTGAACAGGGCCAGAGCGAGCACCAGGGCGCCGGTGGCGCCGACAATGACCCGCACCGAGGTACGCGTCCGGGCCCGGCCGGCCTCGACCCGCAGGCGCATAGTGGCCTGGTCCCGGGCCGCGGCGGCCAACGAGCCGAGCAGTTCCCCGAGCCGCTGGGCCTGGTGTTCGGCGGCCAGGACCAGGGCGGCGACGACCAGGTCGCAGGTCGGGTCGGCGACGTCGTCGGCGAAGGCCCGCAGGGCGGGACCGAGTCGTTCGCCTTCCAGGCGAACCGCCAGGGTGGCGACCTCGCCTCGGATCGGGAGCGGCGCCAGGGGGGCGGTGGCGATTATGGCCTGCTCCAGTCCCGCCGAGCCGGCCATGGTGTCGCGCAGCATCTCCGCCCAGCCGGCGATCGCCTCGATGCGCCCCACGGCCGCCTGGTGGCGGCGTGCGCCGCCCAACAGGCCCGGCGCGCCCCATCCCGCCAGGGCGGCCAGCAGGGCGCCCACCGGCCAGCCGGTGGCCGCTCCGACGACGACGCCGGCGCCGACGGCCAGGCCGAGACGCAGGTTGGCTCGCTCGACCTTGGGCCGCTCCAAGCGGCGGGTGGGGCGGGGCAGGTCGATCCCCCGCCAGCCGGCGATGACCAGCAGGACGCCCAGGCCGACTCCGGCACCACAGAGGGCGGCCAGGGCGCTCATGTCTCCCACCAGCCCTGCGGGCGGTCCAACAGGCCCGGGTCGAAGCCGGCCTCGGCCAGCTGGTCCAAGGTGTCGTTGCGCATGGGGGCGCCGGGCACGGCCCGGCCGTCGGGTCCGGGGCGGAAGATCTCGTTGCTGGTGACCATGGGGCCTTCGGCGTCGATCACCTCGCGAACCGAGGACACATAGCGGCAGTCGCCGTCTTGGGCGATGAAGATGACGAAGTGGACGGCGTTGGCAACCAGCAGGTTGGTGGCCTCCAGCGGGAGTCGTTCGGGGGCCTGCACCGCGTAGGTGGCCAACTTCGAGAACGCCCCACGCGACGACGAGGCGTGCAGGGTAGCCATCGACCCGTCCGTCCCCTGCGACATCGCGTTGAGCAGCGCGAGTACTTCTTCGCCTCGGGCTTCGCCCACGATCACCCGGTCCGGGCTCATGCGCAGCGCCCAGCGCACCAGCTCGGCCAGGCTGACGCCGCCCTCGCCTTCGAGGTTGGGCTCCCGCGCCTCCAGGGCGACGACGTCGGGGTGGAGCTCGGGGAAGCGGTCGAGGCCGAGCTCGAGGGAGTCCTCGATGGTCACCAGCCGCTCCGATGGTGGGATGTCGGCGGCCATGGCCCGCAACAAAGTGGTCTTGCCCGCCCCAGTGCCGCCGCAGATGATGCAGGACTTCCGCGCCGCCATGGCGGCCCGGGCGAACTCCCGCAGGGCCAGGTCGAGGGTGCCGAGGCGCATCAGGTCATCGCCGGTGATGCGCAGGTAGCGGTGGCGGCGGATGGACAGGCACGGCCGGGCCGAGACCGCCATCAACGCGAACAACCGCGACCCGTCGGGGAGTTGGAGCGAGAGTCGGGGCGAGCCGCGGTCGAAGCGGCGCTCGCCGATCCCGGTCCGGGCTGCCGCGGTGCGCAGCATCTCCTCCAGTTCCTCGTCGGAGGCGGCGATCGGATCCGCCTGCTCGGAGCGGCCATCGGCGTAGCGGACCCACACTCGGTCACAGCCGTTGGCGTTGATGTTCTCGATCGACGGGTCGTCCAGCAGCCGCTGTAGCCGGTTCAGGCGGAACAGGGCGTCGAAGGTGGCGTGGGCGAGCTCGTCTTCCTCCGGCTCCGAGAGCATCTCCTTGCGGTCGCGCAGCGCCTGATTGGCCCGCCGTTCCAACGCTTCGGCGATCAACTGGCGGCCCAACGCCTGCTCATCGGGCCCGCTGAGCGCCGGCCGTCCCGCCGCGGCCAGCTCGCGCTCACGCTCGGAGAGCGCGGCCAGCACCTCGGCCCGCAACTCCGCCACCAAAGGGATGTCGACGGTCACCGGCCGGCCTCCCCTGGGACGCTCCCATTGGGATGCGGACGGGTGTCGGTCCACCAGGCTCGCAGCACCCGGCTCCCCACCGCGACGGCCCGACCGCCCCGACCAGCCTCGACGCTGGGACGGCGCTCGGCCGCCGGGACCGCGACGACATGGTGTTGGGCGAGCTGATCGGCCAGCGTGCGAACCGACCGCACCAGCGGGGCCATCCGCAACTGGCGAGCTGACGCCGGAACCGAGATCAACGCCTCGGCCGCGTCCGCATCCCAGGGCAGGCGGGCCACCACCTCCACGCCGAGGGCTTCGGTGATCTCCCCATCCGGGTACCCGCCGTCACCGACGGTCACCAGGGCGACCTGGCGGTTGAGCGGGCGGCCTTCCAACCACGCTGCCAACGCCTGCAGGTCAGCGAGGCGGGGTCGAGCCACCAGCACCGCCGTGTCGGCTCGCTCCCACACCACCAGCGCCGGCGAGGCCGGGTCGAGCCGGCCGCAATCGATCAGCACGTCACCGTCCACTTCACCGAAACGGCCCAGCAGCGGGGCGAGCATCCCCGCCGTGGCGCGAGCCTGCTCGCCCTGTGCGGGAGCGGCCAGCACCGAAGCCCCGCCGGGCAGTGCCTGGCAGTGCTCCCACACCAAGGCGGGATCACCGCCGCGGCGGGCCGCCGCGGCCAACGACACCGAACTGGGCTCCGCCGGCCATCCCGACGCCGCCGCCAAGGTCCCACCCGCCGGGTCCGCCTCCACCAGCAGCACCCGTCGCTGCGTCGGCCACGTGGCCGCTAATCCGGCCACCAGGGTCGTCACCCCACAGGAGCGGACCGAGCCGAACGCCACCACGCTCACCTCAGCTCCCTCCCCCGACCTCGACCAGGCTGGCCTGGCCAGCCGCCGACAGCGCCGCCACCTCGTCCGCGTCCTTTGCGGAGACCTGGAGGGAGAACA
>DASXZS010000102.1:0-4781 GCA_036501785.1 Acidimicrobiales bacterium
TGTTGGGTGCGGCCGCGTTTCTACTACCGCACTGCCGGGCGCGGTACCCCGATTCTTCGCTTGGTGTCCGCCGGGGCGTTGCCGCAACGACATCTCTGTGGTTTATGGTCCGGGGTGATGCGGGTGGCGATCGTCGCCGAATGCTTCACCCCCACGTGGAACGGTGTGACCGGTTCGGTCCTCCGGATCCTCGAACACCTCGAGCGCACCGGGCACCAGGCCCTCGTCATCGCCCCCGAGCCGGCCCGCGTCGCGGTCCGCGACCGGGGCTGGGCCCGTCTCGGCGACCAGCTCCTCGACCACTATCAGGCGGTGCTGCCCGGCGGCGCCCGGGTCGGGGGTGGGCCCGAGGGTCGGGGGTGAGATGCGCCGGGCCGCCTAGCATCGGCCCCATGCCGGTCACCTACGCCCTCCAGGAGCACGTGGCGGTCGTCACCTTCAACGACGGCAAGGCCAACGTGTACAACCACGAGGTGCTCGACCAGATGGGGAAGGCCCTAGCCCGGGCCGAGGCCGACCCCGACGCCCGGGCCTTGCTGCTGGTTGGCCGGCCGGGCCGTTTCTCGGCGGGCTTCGACCTGGCCACCATGACGGGCAGCACCGAGGGCATGCGCAGCCTGGTGGCCGCCGGCGGGCACTTCGCGGCCCGGGTACTCCTGGCCCCCCTCCCCGTGGTGGCCGCCTGCACCGGCCACGCCCTCGCCGCCGGGGCCCTCGTCCTGCTGGCTGCCGACCACCGCATCGGCGCCGCCGGCGACTGGCGCATCGGCTGCAACGAGGTCGCCATCGGCATGGCCCTCCCCGTCTGGGCTGTGGAGCTGGCCCGCTACCGGATGCCGCCCGGGCAGTTCGACCGAGTCGTTCTTGGTGAAATAGGCGGCCCCAAGGAGGCGTGCGCCGCCGGCTTCCTCGACCGGGTGGTTGCTCCCGAAGAGCTTCTCGCGGAGGCCATGTCAACAGCCACCCGGCTGGCGCAGCTGCGGGGTGGGGCGGTGGCGGGGACCAAGGTCCGCGCCCGGGCCGAGGTGGCCCGGCGCATGCTCGATGGCATGGACGAGGACCTGGCCGGCCTCAGCGCTCCAGGGTGAGGCCGGCGGCCAGCGCCCCACCCAGCTCGCGGGCCGCGGCCAGATCCCGTTGGTGCGGCTCGCCCGTGACGACCAGGGGCGGCTGGGCCGCCCTCCACTGCAAACCCGTGGTGATGGTGTCGAGGGCTCGGAGGGCACCGGTGGCGTCGTTGTTGGCGTGCAGGTACACGCCAAAAGGACGGCGCCGGGTCGCCTCCAGGCACGGGTAGTAGATCTGGTCGAAGAAGTGCTTGAGAGCGCCGGACAGGTAGCCCAGGTTGACCGGGCTGCCCAGCAGGTACCCGTCCGCGGCCAGGACGTCTGGAGCGGCGGCGGTCAGGGCCGGCCGCACCATCACGTCGACCCCTTCGATCGAGGGGTCGCGGGCGCCTTCCATGGCGGCCAGATGCAAGGCGTGCGTCGCCGGCGACACGGTGTGGTGCACTACCAGCAGCGTCTTGGTGGCGGTCACCGGGTGAGGGCGCTGTCGGCGGCGCCGGCGTACAGCTCGACGGCCCGCCAGCAGTACCAGGCCGCCACCGAGCGGTAGGGGCGCAGCGGTTCGCCCAGCGGTACCAGCTCCTTGGCCGTCGGCATCGGGACCCCCCACGCCAGCCCGTAGCCCTTGCGGACGCCGAGGTCGCCGACCGGCCACACGTCCAGCCGGCGCAGCTGGAAGATCAAGAACATGTGCGCGGTCCATTCCCCGATCCCCCGCACCGCCGTCAGGCGGATGATCACCTCCTCGTCGGACTCGCGGGCGATGTCACGTGGGTCCAGGATCACCGTGTCGTCGAGGACCTTCGTCGCCAGGTCCCGCAGGGACGCCGTCTTGTTCCCGGACAGGCCGGCGGCGCGCATCTGATCGTCCGACAGCGCCAGGAGAGCGGCGGGTTCGACGGTATGGCCGAGGGCGTTGAGCAGCCGACCGTGAATGGTCGACGCGGCGGCGCCGGCCAGCTGCTGGTAGGTGATGGCTCGAACCAGCGCCGCGAAGTGCGTCTCTTGGGGCGGGCGCAGCCGCATGGGCCCGGCGGCCGCGACCAGCCGGGCCATGACGGGGTCACGCTGCGCCAGGACCTGGGCCGCGGCGGCGGGGGGCAGAGGCCGGCTCATGCGGGCAGCCGGGCCTGGCGCAGGGCGGAGCGGCGGACCTTGCCGGCGTCGTCGCGCAGCGGCTCGGGGCTGCGCTCGAAGGTCCGAGGCAGCTTGTAGGTCAGCAGCCGGTCGGCCAGGTGGGCCCGTAGCTCGTCGTCGGTCACGTCAATGCAGGTCTCGACGATGGCGTGCACCACGTTGCCGTAGTCCTCGTCGGGCAGGCCGATCACGCATGACGACAGCACGGCCGGGTGCTCGTCGAGGGAGGCTTCCACCTCGGCCGGATAGACGTTGGCGCCCCCTACCAGGATCATGTCGGTCTGGCGGTCCGCCAGGTAGAGGTAGCCATCCTCGTCGAACCAGCCCATGTCGCCGAGCGAATCCCAGCCGTCCCGCTGGCGGGGGGTGGCCCCGACGTAGCGGTAGGTGACGCGATCAGGAGGCGGCCGCATCCAGATCTCGCCCACTTCGCCCGGCGGTTGCGGCTGGCCATCGGCGTCGGTCACACACATCTCGCCGAGGACCACCCGGCCCACCGAACCCCGATGCGATAGCCATTCGGCCCCGTCGATGACGGTGGCGGCCTGGCCCTCGGTGCCGGCGTACAACTCGGCGATCACCTCCGGGCCCAGCCAGTCGATCCACGCGTGCTTGACGTGGGGCGGACAGGGCGCTGCCAAGTGGTAGGCCGTCCGTACCGACGACATGTCCCTGCTCAGGCGCTCCTGTTCGGGCAGGCGCAGGATGCGGGACATCATGGTGGGCACCAGGTACATGTAGGTGACCCGGTAGCGCTCCACGAGCTCCAGGCAGCGCGAGGCGTCGAAGCGCTCCATGACCACGATGTGCCCGCCCTGGAGGAGGGCGGTCATGGAGAAGAGGAACGGTCCGTTGTGGTACAGGGGGCCGGTGCACAGGAACGTCTCACCCGGGCCGATCCGCAACATAGGCCCGCCGGCAGCCACCAACTCCATCACCGCCGGCGTGGTGGCCACGATCAGCTTGGGACGACCGGTGCTGCCACCCGACAACATGGCCTTCCACGTGGGCGAGATCGCCGGTGGGAGGGGCCCGTCGTCCGTGTCGTCGGGTTCGGGGGCATCGAGGGGTTCGGGGGCGTCGAGGGGTTCGGGGGCGTCGGCGGGGAGTTGGGTGGGCGCAGCGGGGATCCACGGCCGAGGGTCGCCCGGCTGCGGTGGGAGACCAATCACCGCGGCCGGGTCGGCAACGTCGATGACGGCGATGAGCTCGGCGGGCGGGAGCCGATAGGAAACCGGTTGCGGCACCGCCCCCAGCTTCCACGTGGCCAGGGTGGCCTCGTAGAACTCGGGTCCGTTGGGGAGGCCGATAGTGACCAGGTCGCCCGCCTTGACGCCGAGGGCCTGGAGCCGGTGGGCCAGTTGGTCGGACCGGCGGGCCAGTTGATCTCGGGTGCGGGTGGCGTCCCGGAAGGTGACCGCGGGAGCCCCCGGCTCGGCCGCGGCTAGACGGTCGAAGCCGACGCCCAGCGGCGTCAGTGGCGCGGGTTCGTTCATCGGGGCAGCACCCTACCGGGGGGCCTAGGCCTCTTTGCGAAGGGCCGCACTCACAGTAGACGGGAGGTCCCCGAACAGGGTATTCGACGGCGGCACCGTGTCGATGTACACGATCGTCAGCACAATGCGGCCTGCTAGGACGAAGGCGATCCCGAGCTGTTGACGCCGGCCGCGCAGCAGAAACTGCCCTTGGTACACGCTGGAGGCGTCGCCGGCTGTGGGCATGTTGCCGGCAGCCATCGGCACGTCCACCGGGGTGCCGCCGATCGACAGGCCGAAGTTGGGACAGGCCTGGATGGCAGCAGTGAGCGAGCGATAGACCGCCGCCGCGGTCGCACCGGGGTAGGAGATCACCACCTCGGTGATGTCCGGCGCCGAGCCGGCGTCGGGACCGAGCAGGCCCGTCACGGCCCGGCCGGTCTGCGCCGCCGACGGCGCGAGGCCGGCCAGGCACGGCGCCGAGTCGAGAAGGGCGTTGGCTGCGGCGACGCTGACGGAATAGAAGCCGCCCAGGTCCGTCGGGATCAGCACATTGGCGGCCAGGGCGGCCGAGGTGGCAGGTGGCGCGGCGACCACGGTGGGCGGCGGTGCCGGCGTGGTGGTGCTCGGGTGCGAGGTGGCGGGGCGCGAGGTGGCGGTGGCCGCCTTGGTCGTGGGAGCTGGGGAGGCGCGCCCCGGCGATCCGGCTGCCGGCGCATGGTGGACGGCGACACCAACCACGCCCGCCACGACGATGCCGGCGGCCAGAGCCAGGATCCACCGGTGGCTGGCTCGCACGGGGTGTCACGGTAGTGGCGGGCCCGGAGGCGGCCCGGGTGCCGGCGGGGGCCGGCGGGGGCGGGCGGGAGCGAGCGGGGCCGGCGACCGTTTCGCGCCACGCCTTTCTCGCCGGCGGGCGTGATTGGCGCGAGACGGTCTATATACGACCGTTTCGCGCCAAACGCGGCGCCTCGGAGGGCCGGACTGTCGCGAAACGGTTGGCGTGCGCCCTCGCGCTGGCCCCTACCGCCGGCGAGGGGCGGGCCGAGCGTCCGGCCGCCACTTCGTCACACCCCTCCCTCTGTCGCCGACCGGTTGTGAC
>DASXZS010000103.1:0-18351 GCA_036501785.1 Acidimicrobiales bacterium
CTCCGCCGACCACTGCACCCCCCTCACCCCCACCGACGTGGACGACCTGGCCGCGTCGGCGACGGTCGCCACCCTGCTGCCGATCCGCGACTTCTGCACCCGGCAGCCCTATCCCGACGGCCGGCGCCTCATCGACGCCGGCGCCACCGTGGCCCTGGCCAGCAACTGCAACCCGGGCTCGAGCTACTCCACCTCGATCCCCCTGGCCCTGGCCCTCGCCGTCCGGGAGTGCGGGCTCACCATCGACGAGGCCCTCCTGGCCGCCACCCGAGGCGGGGCCGCCGCCCTGCGCCGGCCTGACGTCGGCCGCCTCTCCCCCGGCGCCCGGGCCGACCTCGTGGTCCTCGACGCCCCCGACCCCACTCACCTCGTCTACCGCCTCGGCGCGCCCCTCACCTGGGCGGTCCTCCACGCCGGCGCCTGGGCCATCCGGCCTCCTTCTGCCTGACGAGTCCGGGGGTTCCGTGTCGTCGAGGGTGCGGTCCTTTCCGCTGGACGGCACCGTCGACGGATCCGGACCCCTGACTATCCGACTTCTGCGGCTATTCGGCGGCGTCGGCGATTGCTTCGGAGAGCGTGGGATGGGCCAGGCAGCTCTCCACGATGTCGGACACCTTGAGGTTGGCGGTCACCGCCAGGGCGATGACCGAGATCAGCTCGGCTGCGTGCCGGCCCACGATGGAGCCGCCCAGCACCACGCCGGTGGCCGGGTCCGAGAGGATCTTGACGAAGCCGGTGGTGTCGCCGTTGATCAGGGCCTTGGCCGCGGCCGCGTAGGGCACCTTGGTCACCCGGATCTTGCGGCCCGTGGCGAAGGCCTCGGCCTCGGCCAGGCCCACGTCGGCGATCTCCGGTTCGGTGAAGATGGCCGAGGCCGCTTTCTCGTAGTCGATGTGGCGGTGCTCGCGGGTGTGGATGCCCATGGCGTGCTCGGCGATCTTGCGCCCCTGCATGGCCGCCACCGACGACAGGGGCAGCTTTCCGGACACGTCGCCGCCGGCGTAGATGTGGGGCACGTTCGACTGGCAGTGGTGGTTGATGGGGATGTACCCGCCCTGATCGACGTCGACGCCGGCGGCTTCCAGACCCAGCCCGTCGCTGTTGGGGATGGACCCGATGGCCAGCAGGGCATGCGTGCCCCTGGCGACCCGGCCGTCGTCGCAGGCCACTGCCACCCCGTCGCCGCTGAGGTCGATCTTCTCGGCCCGGGCTCCTTTGAGCAAGCGGACGCCGCGCCGCAGCAGTTCGTCCTCCAGGGCGGCGGCCACCTCGGCGTCCTTGTTGGGGAGCACCTGCTGGCGGCTCACGATGAGCGTCACCTGAGCCCCGAAGGAGCTGAACATGTGCACGAACTCCACGCCAGTCACCCCCGACCCGATCACCACCAGATGCCCGGGCATGGCGCGGGGCGGGTAGGCCTGCCGGGTGGTCAGCACCCGGTCGCCGTCGGGCTGCGCCCAGTCGGGTATCCGCGGCCGGCTCCCTGTCGAGATCAGGATGGCCTCGGCTTCCATCTCCTCGATGCCTTCCTCGGTCTCCGCCACCACCTGGTGCGGGCCCTTGACGCGGCCGGTGCCGCGGAGGATGCGCACCCCCTGGCTCTTGAGCAGCCGGACGATCTGCTGGTTGAGGTGGGCTTCGATCTCCTGGACCCTCCGGCGCTGGGCCTCCACGTCCAGGTTGGCGTCCTGGTGCGAGAGTCCCATGCCCTCGATGCGCCGGGTGAAGCTCATGGCCCCGCCGGTGGCGATCATGGTCTTCGACGGGATGCAGTCCCACAGGTGGGCGGCCCCGCCCACCACGTCGCGCTCGATCAGGGTGACCTCGGCCCCCAGGCGCGCCGCGTAGGTGGCGGCGGTGTTGCCGCTCGGTCCCCCGCCGATGATGACCATGCGAGACGGCATCGGTTAACGGTTCGGCTGGTACACGCCGAACTCACCTCGCAGCACGTCGCTCACTTCGCCGAGGGTCGCTCGCCGCCGCAAGGCCTCGCGCATCGGCGGCAGCAGGTTGTCGGTCCCCCGCGCCGCGGCGGCCACGTCGGCCAGGGCGGCGTCGACCGCCGGCTGGTCCCGCTCGGCCCGGGTCCGCTGGACCCGTTCGATCTGGTGCGCCTGGAGGGCGGGATCGATCGGGAACACGTCGGTCGGCTCGGGATTGTCGTCCACCCATCGGTTGACTCCGACGATGACCTTCTCGCCGCTGTCGACCTGCTTGGCGTAGGTGTAGGCCGCCTGCTCGATCTCATCCTGCATGTAGCCCGCCTCGATGGCCGACACCGCCCCACCCATGCCGTCGATCTTTTCCAGGTAGGCCCAGGCGTCGGCCTCGACCGCGTCGGTCAACGACTCGACGAAATAGGACCCCGCCAACGGGTCGACGGTGTCGGTGATCCCCGACTCGTGGGCCACGATCTGCTGGGTGCGCAGGGCGGTGCGAGCCGCCTTGGCCGTCGGCAGGCCCAGGGCTTCGTCGAAGCCGTTGGCATGCAGGCTCTGGGTGCCGCCGAGGGCGGCGGCCAGGGTCTGCAGGGTGACGCGGGCGATGTTGTTCTCCGGCTGCTGGGCGGTGAGGGTGCTGCCGCCGGTCTGGGTGTGGAAGCGCAGCAGCTTGCTCTTGTCGTCTTTCGCCCCGAAGCGATCCGTCATGATCTGGGCCCACATGCGGCGGGCGGCCCGGTACTTGGCCACCTCCTCGAAGAAGTTGTTGTGGGCGTTCCAGAAGAAGCTGAGCCGGGGGGCGAACTCGTCCACGGGCAAGCCGGCCGCAACCGCGGCCTCGACGTAGGCGATGCCGTTGGCGAGGGTGAAGGCGATCTCCTGCACGGCCGTCGAGCCGGCCTCGCGAATGTGGTAGCCGGAGATGGAGATGGTGTTCCAGCTCGGCAGGTTCTCCTGGCAGTAGGCGAAGATGTCGGTGATCAGCCGCATGGACTGGCGCGGCGGGTAGATGTAGGTGCCCCGGGCCACGTACTCCTTGAGAATGTCGTTTTGGATCGTCCCGCCGAGCTTGGCGGCGGGCACGCCCTGCTCTTCCGCCACCAGCTCGTACAGCAGCAGCAGGATGGCGGCGGTGGCGTTGATGGTCATCGACGTGGTGACCTCATCGAGTGGCAGCCCACCCAGCAGGATCCGCATGTCGTCGATGGAGTCGATGGCCACCCCCACCTTGCCAACCTCGCCCTCGGCGCGGGGATGGTCGGAGTCGTAACCCATCTGGGTCGGCAGGTCGAAGGCGCACGACAACCCGGTGCCGCCGCCGGCGAGCAGGAGGTGCCAACGCTCGTTGGTCGCCTCGGCCGTACCGAATCCCGAGTACTGGCGGATCGTCCAGGGCCGGCCCCGGTACATGTTGGGGTAGATGCCGCGGGTGAAGGGAAACGACCCCGGCGCCCCCAGCCGGCGGGCGGGGTCCCACCCCTCGAGGTCGGCTGCGGTATAGACCGGACGGACCTCGATCCCCGAATCGGTGCGACGTTCAGCGGTGGCCATACCCCCAGGTTACGGGGTCACGGGGCCAGCGGTCCCGGGTGGCGGAAATACGCCCGGTCGCCGCCCGACCGGTGGTCGATTGCCGGCCGAACAGCGCGGGATTGCCCCCCCCGCTGGTGCCGCACGCCGCCATCACGACCTCGAAGCGCGGGAGCAGGGCGGCGGCCCCCCCTATTTCCAGGTGCTATTTGGGAGCCTCGATGGGATGCGGCATGCACAGCTCGTCGTACTCGGCGATGACGAGCTGCTCTTTGGGGATGCTGCACGCCGCGCATTCGGGATCGCGATTGACCCTGAAGGTGCGGAAACTCTCCTCCAGGGCGTCGTAGGCGAGCAGCCGGCCGGCCAGCGGTTCGCCGATGCCGAGCAGGAGCTTGATGGTTTCCATGGCCTGAATGCTGCCGATGATGCCCGGCAGCACGCCCAGGACCCCGGCCTCCGAGCACGACGGGGCCAGCTCGGCAGGGGGCGGCTCAGGTACCTGGCAGCGGTAGCACGGCCCCTGGTGGGGCAGGTACACGCTGGCCTGGCCTTCGAAGCGGAAGATGGAGCCGTGCACGACGGGGATGTCCAGCTTGAGGGAGGCGTCGTTGACCAGGTACCGGGTCGGGAAGTTGTCCGTCCCGTCGACGATCACGTCGTAGCCGGCGAAGATGTCGAGCACGTTGTCGGCGCCCAGGCGCACGTCGTAGGTGACGACGTTGACGTCGGGGTTGAGGGCCGTCAGGGTCTTCTTGGCGGAGTCGACCTTGCGCTCGCCGATGCGGTCGACATTGTGCAGGATCTGGCGCTGCAGGTTGGAATCGTCGACGACGTCCATGTCGATGATGCCGAGGGTGCCGACGCCCGCGGCCGCCAGGTACAGGGCGGCCGGTGAGCCGAGACCGCCGGCGCCGAGCAGGAGCACCTTCGACTGCAGCAGCTTGGCCTGCCCCGCCACGTCCACTTCCGGCAGCAGGATGTGGCGCTGATAGCGGTTGCGCTGTTCGGCGGTCAGCGTGGCGGGGGTGCGCCAGGGCCGGCCCTCGTCCTTCCACTTGTTGAAGCCGCCGATCACCGACACCACGTCGGTGTAACCGAGTTCGCCCAGGGTCTCCGCCGCGAAGGCCGACCGGGTGCCGCCCGCGCAGTAGACGACCATGTGGGCGTCGTGGTCGGTGACCCGGCCCTCGACCTGGCTCTCCAGGTGGCCGCGGGGGATGTGCACCGCGCCCGGGAGCGCCCCCTGCTCGTACTCGTCCGGCTCGCGCACGTCGAGGAACACGGTGCCGGGGCGGTCGAGATCCTCCGCCGCGGTCGCGGTGTCGACCTCACGGATCCGGGTCTTGGTGTCTCGCAGCAGGTCGCGGAAGCTCGCCATGCCCTAAATGTTACCGGTACGGTCGGGATATGACCCGTCCGGAGCCGCCTCCTTCTCCTTCCCACCGCTTGCTTCGGCCCGGGCGTTGATGGACCTCGGGGAGGCGATCCGGACGCGCCGCATGTGCCGCGACTTCGCGGCCCGACCGGTGGCGCCCGAGTTGGTGGACCAGCTGCTCGACCTCGCCCGGCGGGCGCCGTCGGCCGGCCACACCCAGGGCTGGGCCTTCGTGGTCCTGGAGGGCGGCGACGAGACCCGCCGGTTCTGGGCCGTCGACGCCGACCCGGAATGGCTGGCCCAGCCCGATCATCCGGGCCTGCTCGAAGCACCGGTGATCATCCTCCCGTTCTGCCACCGCCAGGCGTACCTGGACCGGTATGCGGCCGCCGACAAGGCCGGATCGGGGCTGGCGGACCCGGCCCGCTGGCCGGCGCCCTACTGGCTCATCGACACCGCCTTCGCCACCATGCTGCTGCTGTTGGGGGCGGTGGAGGCCGGATTGGGGGCGTTGTTCTTCCGGCTCCACGGCGATCCGGGACGGTTGCGGGGCGAGTTCGGCGTGCCCGACGGCTGGGAGGCCATCGGGGCGGTCGCCCTCGGGTGGCCGGGGTCGCCCGCCGGCGGGACAGACCGGCCCCTTCGGGACCACGACGACGTGGTGCACCGGGGGGGCTGGTGATACCGAGCTACCCGACCAATGCGGGCAGGGCCTCGCTGATCGGCTGGCGCACCACGGCGGAGGCCAGGTCGTCGTAGGGCGTCTCCTGGGCATTGATGATCACAACGGAGGCCCCGGACCGGTAGGCCCTCGGCACCAGGCCTGCGGCGGGGTGAACGGCAAGGGTCGATCCCACCGCCAGGAGCAGGTCGCAGTCCACGGCGGCGGCGCCGGCCCGGGCCAGGACATCCGGGTCGAGGGGCTGACCGAAGCTGATGGTCGCCGATTTGAGGATCCCGCCGCAGACCTCGCAGTGCGGATCGGGATCACCCGCCCGCACCCGGTCGAGGACCGGCCCCATCGGACCTTCCCGGCCGCACGACCAGCAGTGCACCCGCCAGATGGTGCCGTGCACCTCCTCCACCAGGTCGGAGGCATTGCCGGCCAGTTGGTGGAGACCGTCGATGTTCTGGGTGACCAGGGCGCGTAGCCGGCCCTGGCGTTCGAGGTCGACCAGGGCCAGGTGGCCGGCATTCGGCTGGGCCGTCCACGCCGGCGACGACAGCCGGTTCTGCCAGGCCAGGCGGCGAACCTCCGGGTCCTCCAGGTAGTTGGCCAGGGTGGCCGTTCGCTCCGCCTCCGGGTTCTTGGTCCACACGCCCTGCGGGCCCCGGAAGTCCGGGATACCCGAGTCGGTCGAGATGCCGGCGCCGGTGAGGACGGTGATCCGGCGGGCCGCCGCCACCATCTCGCCGGCGCGCCCGGCGCCGTTGGGCATCACGGCCTCCAGTGTCCCACCTCGCCGCCCTCCCTTGCGTCCGCCGTCCCACGCTGATATAACATGAAAATCTACTACTTAGCCAGAGAGGTGTTAAAACTATGCAACCATTGGTCACCTTCGAGTGCGACACCTTGACGCTGCGACCCTGGGCGGACGAAGTGATCGACTCCCTCGGCTTCGACCCTCGTTCGCCGTACGTGGAGCGGTTCTGGCTCGGGGTGCTGGGGCCGAGCACCACCTGGCTGATGCGCCGGATCGCGGCCGGCTTCGACCAGGAACCCGAGGGGTTCGAGTTGCCCCTCGGCGAGACGGCTCGGGCCCTCGGTCTCGGTGACCGCGGCGGGCGTCACTCCCCGTTTCTCCGCACGGTCAACCGCATGATCCAGTTCGAGCTGGCGCAGGTCCTCACCCCTGGCGCCGGCGAGTTGGCCGTCCGGCGGCGGCTACCACCGCTCACCCGCCGGCAGACCGCCCGCCTCTCCCCCGAGCTGCAGGCCGCCCACGAGCGGTGGCAGGCGGAGCAGCTCAAGGAACCGCCGGCGGCCGCCCAACGACGCCGCAGCCGGCAACTCGCCCTCAGCCTGCTCGAGCTCGGCGAGGACCTGGAGGAGGTCGAGCGACAGCTGCTGCGGTGGCGGTACCACCCGGCGCTGGCTCGCGAGGCGGCCATGTGGGCGGCCGACGCCCAGCGCAGCGCCGCCGTGGCCGCCGGGGCGGGCTGACGTTTTCGGGTGGCCCCGAATCCGGCAGGGGCCGGGCCGACCCTAGGCTGCCCGCCGTGGACGTCCCCGGGCCTGATATTCCCGCCGGCCACCCTGATATTCCCGCCGGCCACCCTGATATTCCTGCCGGCCACGCTGATATTCCCGCCGGCCACGCAGTCACCCTGCCCGGTCGGGGCACCACCTGGGTCTACGACACCGGTCCTCTGGCGCCGAGCGCGGGACGGGTCGGCCGGCGGCCGCTGGTGCTGTTGCACGGCTGGACGTCGACCGCGGCCCTCAACTGGTTCCGGTGCTTCCGGGCGCTGCGCCAGGAGTTTCGGGTGATCGCCCTCGACCAGCGCGGTCATGGGCGGGGCATCCGCAGCCGGCGACCGTTCCGTCTCGAGGACTGCGCCGACGACGTGGCGGCCCTGACCGAGCAACTGGGCACCGGGCCGGTCACCGCAGTCGGGTACTCGATGGGCGGACCGGTCGCCGAATTGCTGTGGCAGCGCCATCGGGATGTCGTTGACAGCCTGGTGCTATGCGCCACCGCACCCAAATTCGCCAGCCGGGCCGACATGAGCGGCCCCGTCGGCGCCCTCGGATACGGCATGGCCCTGGCCCTGTCGGGCGTACCGGCCGGCTTGCGCCGCCAGGGCTTCAGCCTGCTACTGCGCAACTGGACGGCTGACCGGGGCTGGGCGGCGTGGGCCATCGAAGAATCGCAGCGCAACGACCCGGCCGCTTTGGTCCAGGCCGGACTCTCGCTGGGCCGCTTCGATGCCACGTCGTGGATCGCCAGCATCGACGTGCCGACGGCCGTGGTGGTGACCACCCTGGACAACACCGTGCCGCCGAGCCGGCAGTGGGAGCTGACCCAGGCGATCCCCGGAGCGAGAGCCTTCCCCGTGGCCGGCGATCATCGGGCCTGCGCCGAGCAAGCTCGCCTGTTCGTGCCGGCGGTGCTGGCCGCCTGCCGAGCCGTCCAGACCGCGCCGTTGGACCACCGCGCCACTGCAGCCACCTGATCCCGCGGTCACGCCTGATCCCGCGGTCACGCCAGCGCGGCCTCCACCGCCCGGGCCGCGGCCGTCACCGCGGCCGCGTACCGCCGGCCGGGCTGGCGGGTGGTCCGCCCGATGGGCCCCGACACCGAAACGGCCGCCGCCACCCGCCCGTCGACGATCACGGGGGCGCTGACGGACGCCACGCCCGGCTCTCGTTCTTCCACGCTCTGGGCCCAGCCCCGCCGCACCGCATCGGGGTCGCCGGCCAGCACCTTGGCGGCCGACCCCCGGTCCATGGGCAGGATTGCCCCCACCGCCACGATGGTGCGCAGCCCGTGAGGTGACTCCAGCGAAACCAGGCACACCCGGCTGTCGCCGGCCCGGACGTACAGCTGGGCGCTCTCGCCGGTCCGGTCCCGCAGCTCGGCCAAGATCGGGCCTGCCGCGTCGACGAGGGACCGGGCCGGGCTGCCGCTTGCCGCCCGGCCCAGGCGCACCAGGCCCGGACCGAGGGCGAATCGGCCCGTCCGGTCGCGGTCGACCAGCAGGTGGCGTTCGAGGGCGGCCGCCAACCGGTGGGCGGTGGCCCGGGGCAGCGCGACAGCCTCGGCCAGCTCCTGGAGGGTCCGAGGGCGAGTCTCGAGGGCGCCCAGGATGGCCACGGCCTTGTCGAGCACGCCTACACCGCTTACACTCTCTCTCACCACTCGGGAAATCTATCTCAGAATGTGAGACAGCGCCATGACCCAATCGAGCACCCTGGCCGACAAGGTCTGGGAGCGTCATTTGGTCCGCCAGGCGGAGGGCGAACCGGATCTGCTGTACATCGACCTGCACCTGGTGCACGAGGTGACCTCGCCGCAGGCCTTCGACGGGCTACGGCTGGCCGGCCGGGGTGTACGCCGGCCGGATCTGACGGTGGCGACCATGGACCACAACGTGCCGACCACGGCCCTGGACCGGCCGATCGAGGATCCCATCTCGGCCCGCCAGATGGAGGTCCTGGCGGCCAACTGCGCCGAGTTCGGGATCCGGCTCTTTCCCATGGGCAACACCCACCAGGGCATCGTCCACATCATCGGACCGGAGTTGGGCCTCACCCAGCCGGGCATGACGATCGTCTGCGGGGACAGCCACACGTCGACCCACGGGGCCTTCGGGGCGCTGGCCTTCGGGATCGGCACCAGCGAGGTGGAGCACGTGTTGGCGACCCAGACCTTGCCCCAGCGGCGGCCGAAGACGATGGCCGTCAACGTCGAGGGCGCGCTGCGCCCCGGCGTCAGCCCCAAGGACCTGGTCCTCGCCATCATCGGGGCCATCGGGACCAGTGGCGGCATGGGTCACGTGATCGAGTACCGCGGCGCCGCCATCCGGGCCCTGACCATGGAGGGGCGCATGACGGTGTGCAACATGTCGATCGAGGCCGGCGCCCGGGCCGGCCTGGTCGCGCCCGATGACATCACCTTCGCCTACCTGGAGGGGCGCCCGCACAGTCCGCAAGGCGCGGCCTGGGAGACCGCCCTCGAGGAGTGGCGCGCCTTGGCTACCGATGACGCGGCCCAGTTCGATCAGGAGGTCACCATCGACGGGGCGGCCTTGACGCCGTACGTGTCGTGGGGGACCAATCCCGCGCAGGTGGTGCCGATTGCCGGGAGCGTGCCCCGGCCGGATCAGTTCGACCAGCCCGCGGCCCGAGAAGCCGCGGCGCGGGCCCTGGCCTACATGGGCCTCGAGGGCGGGACCGCCATCCGGGACATTCCCGTCGACACGGTCTTCATCGGGTCCTGCACCAATGGGCGCATCGAGGATCTCCGGGCCGCGGCCGCGGTACTCCAGGGGCGGCAGGTGGCCTCGTCGGTACGGGCCCTGGTCGTGCCCGGCTCGGGTCCCGTCAAAGCCCAGGCCGAGGCCGAGGGCTTGGACCGCGTGTTCGCCTCTGCTGGCTTCGAGTGGCGCAACCCGGGCTGCTCCATGTGCCTGGCCATGAACCCGGACAAGCTGGCGCCCGGCGAACGCTCGGCGTCCACCTCCAACCGCAACTTCGAAGGGCGCCAGGGCCGAGGCGGGCGGACCCATCTGGTGTCGCCCGCGGTGGCGGCCGCTACCGCCGTGGCCGGGCACTTCGCCGCCCCCGCGGACCTCGATCAAGGAAGAGAATCGTAGTGGAAGCCATCAGAGTCGTCTCCGGCACCGCAGTCCCGCTCGACCGCTCCGACGTGGACACCGATCAGATCATCCCGAGCGACTGGCTCAAGCGGGTGGAGCGGACCGGATTCGGTCAAGGGCTCTTCTCCGAGTGGCGAGACGACCGGGATTTCGTGCTCAACAAACCGGAGCACGCCGGGGCGACCATCCTGGTTGCCGGCCCCAACTTCGGGACGGGATCGTCGCGGGAGCACGCGGTGTGGGCACTGATGGACTACGGGTTCAAGGCCGTCGTCGCCCCCCGGTTCGGGGACATCTTCCGCAACAACTGCACCAAGGCCGGGCTGGTGCCCGCCCAAATCGACGCCGAGACGGGTGCCGCCCTGCTGCGGGCCATCACCGCCGACCCGGCCTTGGAAGTCACCGTCGATGTCGAGCGGCTGGTGGTCGCGGCGCCGGCGGCCGGGATCGAGGCGCCCTTCCCCCTCGACCCGTTTACCCAGCACCGGCTACTCGAAGGACTCGACGACATCGGTCTCACGCTGCAGCACGCCGCGGCCATCGACACCCACGAGCAGCGCCGGCCGGCGTGGATGCCGCGGGTCAATGCTTGAGCGCAACGGCGGCGGGTAACCTCCGGAGGTGCTTCGCCACTCGATTCGGTTCCTGGTCGGGGCTGCCCTGCTGGGCGTGCTGGTGTGGGCGAGCCGACAGGCCCTGATGCGCTGGATCGACGGGCCGGCGCACGAGACCTCTGGGGATCCGTGGCCACCCTTGGCAGCCGAGCCGGTGGCGGTCGCCGAACCGGTGGCGGTCGCCGAGCCGGTGGCGGTGTCGGCGGCCGAGGCGGAGTCGCCTTCGGCGCCATGGCTCGAGCCCGGAGCAGACGGCGCCTGCCCGTACGGCTTTCCGGTCAAGGTCAAGCTGAGCAGCAAGCTGTACCACCTGCCGGGGATGTCTGCCTACGTCCGGACCAGCCCGGACCGCTGCTACGCCAACCCTGAGGCGGCCGAGGCCGACGGGTTCACCCGGGCCAAGCGATAAGCTCACCCGCCGGCGGCGGTTCCCGAACGTCGGTCCCGCCGGTCGGAAAACTAACGGACTTCGCGCCCGGCTGGGGCGTCACCGCCGAAGCTCGTCCGTTTTGCGGCCGGAAAACGCGCCAACGCGGATAAACTTAGGGTTGCTAACCGATTTCGGGCCAGAAGTCTGGCCGGCACACCACACGCCGGCGCCCCAAAATGGCCGGCGTCACACCTCCGCCAGCGCCACCGCGTCCAGGATCCCAGGCGTGCCCAGGAGCGCCCCCGTCACCTCGGCCGGCACCGGCTGCTCGAACGACAGGGCCATCATCGCCGTCCCTCCCTCCGCACTGCGACCCAGCTTGAGGTCGACGATGTTGCAGCCGGCCGAGGCCAGGATGGTCGCCACGGCGGCCACCATGCCGATGCGATCGTCGTTGTGCACCATGAGCATCCAGCGGGCCAAGGGCAGCTCGATGTCGTGGTCATCGACCATGACCACGCGCGGCTCGCCGTCGCCGAACATGGTGCCGGCCACCGCGTGGCGCCCGCCCCGCAGGACGATCAGGTTGGTGTAGCCCGACCCCGTACCGAGTCGGGCGGAGGCGGCGGTGGAGCGCACCACCAGCCCGCGCTCGTCGGCCAGTTGGGGGGCGTTGACATACGACACCGGCTCGTCGGTTGCGACTGCGAACAGACCTTTCAGGGCCGCCAGGGTGAGGATCCGGGTGTCGTGTTCGGCGAGTCCGCCCTCGAACTCGATGTCGAGGATGGCGGGCAGCTCGCGGGCCAGGGCTGCCCAGAATCGGCCCAGCCGTTCCGCCACCGGCAGCCAGGGGCGCACCGCCTCGGGGACTTCGGCCGCGGCGATGTTGACGGCGAACGGCACGAACTCGCCCGCCAGCGCCAGCTGCACCTGCTCGGCGATCGTCACCCCCGCCTTGTCCTGCGCCTCTCGGGTCGAGGCCCCCAGGTGGGGGGTGACGACCACCTGGTCCAGCTCGAACAACGGGGACGACAAGACCGGCTCGTGCTCGAACACGTCCAAGGCCGCGCCGGCGACGATCCCGTCCGTGACGGCTTGGGCCAGCGCCTTCTCGTCGACGATCCCGCCGCGGGCGGTGTTGACGATACGAACCCCGGGCCGGGCCTGCGCCAGCAGGTCCGCCCCGATCAGTGCGCTGGTCTCTGGTGTCTTCGGCAGGTGGATGGTGAGGAAGTCCGCCTGCGCCACCACATCGGCCAGCGGCAGCAGTTCGGCGCCGATCTGCTTGGCCCGCTCGGCGCTGACGTAGGGGTCGTAGGCCAGCAGGCGCATGCCGAACGCCGCGGCCCGCTGGGCAACCAGGGTGCCGACCCGGCCCAAGCCGACCACGCCGAGCACCTTGCCATGCAGCTCCACACCTTCCCAACGGGATCGTTCCCAACGACCCGCCACCAGGGCACTGTGGGCCTGCGGGATATTGCGGGCCTGGGCCAACAGGAGGGCCATGGTGTGCTCAGCCGCCGACAGCACGTTCGACTGCGGGGCGTTGACCACCATCACCCCCCGGCGGGTGGCGGCGGCCACGTCCACGTTGTCGAGGCCGATGCCGGCCCGGCCCACGACCACCAGATCACGGCCGGCGTCCAGCACCTCCGCGGTCACTTGAGTGGCGGACCGGATGATCAACGCCGCGGCGCCGGGGACGGCATCCAGCAGCTCGGCGGCAGACAGCCCGACAGCCACGTCGACGCCGTGGCCGGCGGCGCGCAGTCGTGCTAGTCCCGGCTCGGCTATCTCCTCCGTGACGAGCACCCGTGCCACCTTATGCCTCCGTCAGCTGCCGGCGAACTTGGCCAGGCGGGTGATGCCTTCCGCCAGGTCGTCGTCACCGATGGCATAGGAGAAGCGGGCGTAGCCCGGAGCCCCGAAGGCCTCGCCGGGCACGAAGGCCACCCGGGCCACGTCGAGCACCAGCCCGGCCAGCTCCAGGGAGGTGGCGGCCGATTGGCCGCCGGCGCCGAGCGGCCGGCCTAGCAGCCCCTCCAGGCTGGCAAAGGCATAGAACGCGCCTTCCGGCTCGGGGCACCGCACGCCCGGTATCTCGTTGAGCATGGCCACGATCGTCCGGCGCCGCCGCTCGTAGGTGGCCCGCATCTCCCCCACGGCCACCAGGTCCCCGCTGACTGCGGCCAGGGCGGCCCGCTGGGCCACGTTGCAAACGTTGGACGTGGCGTGGGACTGCAGATTGGCGGCCGCGGCGATCACATCCGTGGGACCGATCATCCAGCCGACCCGCCAACCGGTCATGGCGTAGGTCTTGGCCACCCCGTTGTCGACCACGCACGTGTCCGCCAACGCCGGCACGACCACTGGCATCGACGTGAACCGGGCCTCGCCGTACACCAGGTGCTCGTAGATCTCGTCGGTGACCACCCACACCCCGTGCTCGACCGCCCAGAGCCCGATGGCCTCGACCTCCTCCGGCGGGTACACGGCACCCGTCGGGTTGGACGGCGAGACAAACAGCAGCACCTTCGTCCGCTCCGTCCGGGCCGCGTCCAGCTGGTCCACGGTGACGCGGAACCCGGCCTCCCAGGTGGTCGGCACCTCGATGGGCACCCCGCCGGCCAGGCGGATGGCCTCCGGGTAGGTGGTCCAGTAGGGGGCCGGGAGCAGGACCTCGTCGCCGGGGTCCAGCAGGGTTTCGAACGTCTGCAGCACCGCCTGCTTGCCCCCATTGGTGATCAGGACCTGCCCTGGTTGCAATGACGAGTGCCCGGAGTCGCGGGCGGTCTTGGTGGCCACCGCCTGGCGGAGCTCCGGCAGGCCAGCGGCGGGGGTGTACCGGTGGTTGCGGGGATCGGCGCAGGCCTCGACGGCCGCGGCCACGATGTGCGGCGGGGTGGGGAAGTCGGGCTCGCCGGCGCCGAAGCCGATCACGTCCTCGCCGGCGGCGGCGAGGGCCTTGGCCTTGGCGTCGATAGCCAAAGTGGCCGATTCCGCCACGCCCGATATGCGCTGTGAGATGCGAGCCATTGCCTGCCATGCTTTCACAGTGCCCAACCCCACTCCGACGGATATCACCATCCCGCCCGACCTGCTCCCCGCCGACGGGCGATTCGGTTCCGGCCCGTCCAAGGTCCGGCCCGAGGCGGTGGCCGCTCTCCACGCCGCCGGCACGACCGTGCTCGGCACCAGCCACCGGCAAGCGACCGTCAAGTCGATCGTGAGCCGCCTGCGCCGGGGCCTGACGGCGTTGTGGGCCCTCCCCGACGGCTACGAGGTGGTACTGGGCAACGGCGGCACCACCATCTTCTGGGATGCGGCCACCTTCGGCCTCATCCAGCAGCGGAGCCAGCACCTGAGTTTCGGGGAATTTTCATCAAAGTTCGCCCAGGCGGCCACCGCGGCGCCGCACCTGGCCGCGCCCCAGGTCATCGAGTCACCCGCCGGCACCCATCCCTGGCCCAGCCCTGATCCTGAGGTCGACCTTTACGCCCTGACCCACAACGAGACCTCCACGGGCGTGATGATGGACCTGCGCCGGCCGGACGGCGTTGGTCAGGCCCTGGTCGCCGTGGACGCCACGTCAGGGGCCGGTGGTCTCCGCTTCGACCCGGCCGAGGTGGACGCCTACTACTTCGCCCCGCAGAAGGGCTTCGCCTCCGACGGCGGGCTGTGGGTGGCGGTCCTCTCCCCAGCGGCCCTGCGCCGAGTGGCCGACATCCACCAGTCGGGCCGGTGGGTGCCTGCTTCTCTCGACCTGCAGATCGCCGTGGAACAGAGCCGGCTCGATCAGACCTACAACACGCCGGCGCTGGCCACCCTCCTACTGTTCGTGCACCAACTGGAGTGGATGCTCGAAGGGGGTGGCCTCGACTTCGCGGCCGGCCGGTCGGAGCGATCCGCAGGCATCCTCTACGGCTGGGCGGAGTCGACTGCCTACATCACGCCGTTCGTGGCCAAGCCCGACGAGCGCAGCCAGGTGGTCGGCACCATCGACTTCGACCCCGCGGTGGACGCGGCGACGGTCGCCACGGTGCTGCGGGCCAACGGCATCGTCGACACCGAGCCCTATCGCAAGTTGGGGCGCAACCAGCTGCGGATCGCCATGTTCCCGGCGATCGAGCCGGACGACGTGGCCGCCCTCACCGCCTGCGTCGACCACGTCGTGGGCCGGCTGTAGTGGCGCTAGGACCCCAGGCGGGCGGTGATCTCTTCCGCCGGTTGGGGACGCGCGAAAAAGTACCCCTGCCCGCGGACGCACCCCAGCCGCAGCAGCTCCGCCACCTGGTCGGGAGTCTCCACCCCCTCGGCGAGGGTCTCGATACCGAGCACGTCCGATAGCCGGATGATGGCCCCCACGATGATGGCGTCGTCGGGGTCGTCGCCGAGCCCGGCCACAAACGACCGATCGATCTTGAGGGTGTCCACCGGGAAGCGTTTGAGGTAGCTGAGCGACGAGTAGCCGGTCCCGAAGTCGTCGATGCTGAGGTCGACCCCCAGGTTCTTGAGCCCTTCGAGCACGGCCACGGCGTTCTCGGCGTCGGCCATGACCGCGCTCTCGGTGATCTCCAGGGTGAGCTGGTTCGGATGCAGGGCGGACGCTTTGAGGGCAGCCCGGACCCGTTGGAGGAGTCCGGGTTCGCTGACCTGGCGAGCCGACAGGTTGACGGCGACCCCCAAGGCCGGCGTGCCTGCCTCGGCCGCCAGATCGGCCCACCGGCGGGCCTGGCGGCAGGCCTGGTTGAGTACCCACTCGCCGAGGTCCAGGATCAGCGACGACTCTTCCGCCAGGGGAATGAATTCGACCGGGGGGATCAGGCCCCGTTCGGGATGGGCCCAGCGCACCAGGGCCTCGGTGGTCATCATCACCCCGTCTTCGAGCCGGACGACCGGCTGGTAGTGGACGGCGAACTCCTCGTCGCGGAGGGCCCGCCGCAGGTCGGACTCCAGACCGTGGCGGCGCAGGCGGTGCTCCCGGAAGGGCCGCCGGTACAGCTCGACCCGACCCGAGCGCAGCTGCTTGGCGTGGTCCAGGGCGAGGTCAGCGTCGCCGAGCATGTCGTCGCTGGTGGAGTCCCCACTGGCGATCGCCACGCCGGCCGACGCCGAGATGATGATCTCCCGCCCGTCGATGCGGAACGATCCCGAGGCGGCCTGGCGCAACGCTTCCGCTCGCTCGCGAACGGCGGCCTGGTTTCGAAGCCGGGTGCACAGCACCACGAACTTGTCGCCGTCGTAGCGGGCCACTAGGTCGTCCGGGCCGCTGGCGGCCCGCAGCCGGGCCCCGACGTCGGCCAGGAGCCGATCGCCGACGGCGTAGCCGTACGAATCGTTCACGATGACGAGACGATCGATGTCGACGGACGCCACCGCCAGCAGCATCCGCTCCGGCCGCCGCCTTCGGATGGCGTGGTCCAGCCGGTCGACGAGGTGGGCCCGGTTCGGCAGGCCGGTCAGGGGATCGTGGAGGATCAGGTGCTCGAGATCCTCGTGGGCCAGGCGGGTCTCCCACGCCGCGGCCAGGATGTGGGCGATGACGGCGAGCTGGTGCCCGCCTTCGGGGTCGGCGGTCCGGCCCCGGGGGCCGTGGATGGCGATCACACCCCGCAAACGGCCCCGCACCGTGAGGCCGGCCACCAGCTGGCTGGCCGGGGCGACTCCGGTGCCGGCGGCTTCGGCCTGGCTGACTGTCACGCCGCGTTCGGGTTGATCGGGGTCGACGAGCGAGGCGCTCACCGGGCCCGGCCAACCTACGGCGGCCAGGGGGACCAGGACGTTGGCGTGGAGCCCGAGCACCAGGGCGCACGGGACGTCGAAGAGGGTGGCGGCGGTGGCGGCGGCCTGGGCCGCCAACTCATGAAGCTCCCCGCCGGCCTGCGCCCGGCGGCCGAGGGCGGCCAGCGAGGCGACGGGGTCAGTCCGCGGACCACGGCGGAGCCGGCGCGCCGCCGGTCGGGTGGTTGCCATCAGCTGCCCATTCCGTCACCGTCCGTGAATTGACGTCTGCGCAGTGTGACGGCAATACCCGGGGTTTGTCCAGCGCACCATAAGAATTTTCGCGCAAAACCGGAAACACGGCCAGGAAGACAGGACGCCAGGAAGACAGGACGATCGTCAGCCCACCAGGTCGCCGACGTCGACATCCCCCGGCGGCCCGTCGTAGACGACCGCCCCGTCGCTGAGCGCCACGCACCGCTCCACGCCGGCCACATAGTCCAGCTGATGGGTGGCGATCACGACGGTGGCCCCCGCCGCCACCGCCTCATCGATCAGCTCGCCGAACGCCTGGCGACCGGGGGGGTCCAGGCCGACGAACGGCTCGTCGACCAGAAGCACATCGAAGGGCCGGACGAGCGCCAGCACGATGGCGGTCTTCTGCCGGAGCCCGCGCGAGAAGCGGGACGGCAGATCCTCGACCCTTGCCGCCAACCCCAGCCGGGTGACCAGGGCCGCGGCTTGATCCTCCCAGGTCTGCTGGCCGTGCAACCTGCAGGTGTACTCCACGTGCTCCAGCACGGACAGGTCGTCATAGAGGACGGGGCTGTCCGGCAGGTACGACAGGGCGGCTCGGGCCTCGAGGGACCCAGCAGGGGCGCCGCAGATGTCGATTTCACCATCGCTCGGTTCGAGGAGGCCGGCGGCCATGCGGAGGAGGGTGGTCTTTCCGGAACCGTTGTGCCCGATCAGCGCCAGCTGCTGCCCGGCCGGCACGATGAGGTCGAGGGGCTCGAGGGCGACCAGGTCGCCGTAGGTCTTGGCCACGTGGCGCGCCACCAAGGCGGGGGGGACGTCAGGCATGGGCGGGCTGACCCTATCCGGCCGCGGCCGGGCCGGAACCGGCGCCGACCTGGCTGAAGGCGTCGCGGAACCAGGCGTGGATGGGCTCCCGCCTGCGCACCCACACCCCAACCAGGCCCAGCAGCACGTAGACCGGGATGGTCACCGCCCCGATCACGCCGGCCGGCGCATGCGAACCGGACGCCGGCCGACCGGCCAGGAGGGGAGCCACTCCGAGGGTGGCCAGCAGCGGTGGCCACACAGTGCGCACCACCGCCCGGGCCCCGGCCGCCTCGGGGGGCAACAGGCTGTCGGTCGCGCTCATCAGCGGTGGTGGCCCCTGCACCACGCTGATGACCCCGGCGCCGAGTCCGCACGCCGCCGCGGGCAGCACTCCGAGGAGGGCCACGA
>DASXZS010000104.1:0-6464 GCA_036501785.1 Acidimicrobiales bacterium
CCCGCCGGCCGGCGGCATCGACCCGGAGGGGGCTACCACGACCGGGGAGTTGTTGTTCTCCTCGGCCCGGATCACGTGCATGACCGCATTGACGAGGGCCAGGTGGGTGAAGGCCTGCGGGAAGTTCCCGAGGTGCCGGCCGGTGCGCGGGTCCAGCTCCTCGGCGTACAGCTCGAGGGGGCTGGCGTACGACAACAGACGCTCGCACAGCCGCCGCCCCCGCTCCACCTCGCCGATCTCGATCAGCGCCGAGACCAGCCAGAACGAGCAGATAGTGAAGGTGCCTTCCTCCCCCTTGAGCCCGTCGTCGGTCTCGTTCACGCGATAGCGGAGGACCAGGCCCTCGTAGGTGAGCTCGTCGGCGATGGCCAGCACCGTGGCCCGAATGCGCGGGTCCTCCGGCGGCAGGAAGCGCAGCAGCGGCAGGAGCAACAACGACGCGTCGAGTGAAGTCGACCCGTAGCTCTGCACGAAGACCCCCCGCTTGTCCACGCCGTGCTGGCAGATGTCGTCGTGGATCTGATCCGCGAGGGTCTGCCATTTTTCCGCGTACATTGGCTCGTCGTACAGGCGGGCCAGGCGGGCCCCTCGGTCCAGGGCCACCCAGCACATGAACTTGCTGCTGGTGAAGTGCTGCGGCTCGCCCCGCACCTCCCAGATGCCGCGGTCGGGCTCCTCCCAATGTTCGGCGGCGCACTCCACCTGCTGCTTAAGAATGGGCCAGAACGACTCCTGCAGCTGCGACCGCGACCGGGCGTGCAACAGCACCGAGTCGAGCACCGCCCCCCACACGTCGTGCTGCTTCTGGTTGTAGGCGGCGTTGCCGATCCGGACCGGCCAGGCCCCCTCGTAGCCGGAGAGGTGGGGCAGGGACTCTTCGGTCAGCTCGCGCTCGCCGCCCACCCCGTACAGGACCTGCAGGGCCTGCCCGTCCCGGGAGGCGTCGGCGATGAAGTAGAAGAAGTCGTTGGCCTCACGGTCGAAGCCCAGGGTGTACAGCCCCCACAGGGCGAAGGTGGAGTCCCGGACCCAGGCGTAGCGGTAGTCCCAGTTGCGCTCGCCATGCGGCGTCTCGGGCAGGCTGGTGGTGGCGGCAGCGAGCAGGGCGCCGGTCGGGGCGTAGGTGAGCCCCTTGAGGGTCAGGGCGCTGCGCTGCAGGTAGCTGCGCCACCGGTGATCGGGGAAGTCGCCCTGGGTGATCCATTGCCGCCAATGCTCGGAGGTGCGGTACATGCGCTCCGACGCGTCCTCGTAGGTCAGCGGCGGCGGCAGCGGCGACCACGACAGCGCGACGAAGTGGCAGTCGCCTTCGACCATGCGGGTGCGGGCGTTGAGGCCCCGGCGCTCGACTCCGGGGCGGAGGTCGGTCGTGAAGAGCAGCTTGACGCTGGCGCCCTCGCCGCTCGCCCGCACCTGGCCGTAGCCGTCGCCCAGGTACTCCCAGTTCGGCTCGATCCGGCCGTAGTCGAACACCGGGTCACAGGTCACCGACAACTCCACCGAACCGCTGACGCACCGGACGGTGCGCAGCAGGCAGTGCTCGGCGTCGTAGTCGGTGGGCGAGCGCCGGTGGGTCCTGGACCGCTCGCTCAAGTTGTGCCAGGGCCCCATGCACAGGGCGTCGCGGACGATGAGCCAACCGGTGCGGGTCTGCCAGGTGGTCTCGACGATGAGTCCGCCCGGAAGGTAACGGCGGGCGGCGGGCACCATCTCGTCGTAGGGCCCGACCCGAAAGGACCCGGCGCTGCGGTCCAGGATGGCGCTGAAGATCGACGGCGAGTCCGGCCGGGGCACGCACATCCACTCCACCGCCCCGCTGGGAGCGATCATGCAGGTGCTCTCGCAATCGGACAGAAAGGCGTAGTCGGCGATCGGCGGGAACGGGCTGCCGCCCCACATGGCCGAGCCGGCGTCGGCTTCGAAGGCGCCGGTGGTGGCGTCGGGGTGCGGGGGGTCGGTTCCGTTCACGCCTCGCATGCTAAGCACCTTTTCGGCCGAAGTAACGGCTCCCGCCCTGGTAGTGGGCGGTTTTACGAAATCGAAACCCGGGCCGGGGCCAGGCGGGCCAGGGCCAAGCCGCCCTCGAACGGCCGCCCACCGAAGGCCCACGGGGCCCGGTAGCCGGTGTCCCCGAGGGGGGTGGCGGTCTCCTGCACCGACGGGCCGATGCGCTGGGCGATGGGGGTGAGCGCGGTCAGGTCGAAGCCGTACACCCGGGCCGCGTTGCCGGCCAGGATCTTGCGGCACCGCGCCACGGGCTGGTCGTGCAGAGCCCAGCGCAGCGCCTCCCGGCTGTGTGGGGTGGTGCCTTCCTCGTGCGGGTAGTCGCTCCCCCACATGAGGTGGTCCTCGCCCAGGTAGTCGATCATGGCCGACTCCATCGGCGAGAAGGAGCTGGCCCCGAAGTAGCAGTTGCGCCGCACGTACTCGGTGGCGCTCTGGGTGAGCTCGTCGACCGACGACCCGCCGAACATCCCGTACGTGCGGTTGCCGGCCGAAGACTTCATGGTCGGCACCATGGCGTCCAGGGAGGACAGCTGCATGCGCACGAACAGGGTGCCCTGCTCAGTCGGCACGAACCGCAGGCGGGGGTGTCGGTGGAACACGCCGGCCAGGATCAGGTGGGGAATGGTGCGGTGAGCCCAGGAGGCCATCTCGGTGATGAGCACGGCGTTGGAGGCCGGCTGGTCCATCGGCATCTCGGGGCTGCCGGCGCCGCTGTGCTGCACCACGCTGATGTCGAGGTCCTGGCACAACGCCCACACCGGCTCGTATCGGGTGTGGAACAGGGGCTCCACCACCGGGTCGCCGGGCGACACCGCCGGGATCAGCACCCCGCCGAAGCAGCCCTGCTCGGCGCCCCACCGGATCTCGGCCAGGGCCAGGTCGATGTCGTGCGGGAAGATCTGGATCAGCCCCCGGCGGCGGGCGGGCGCCAGCGAGCAGAAATCGATCTGCCACCGGTTGTGGGCCTGGATCCCGGCCCAGCGCAGCTCCAGCTCCCGGGGTGTGCGGGGCAGGCTGATGGTGATGTTGGGAGTGGTGGGGAAAAAGGGGGGCACGGTGTTGGGAAACAGGATCTCTCCCGCCACCCCGTCCGCGTCGACCTCGGCCATGCGGAACTCGCTGTCCCAATTCCGCTTGGCGGTGGCGATCATCAGGTCGTCGAAGGGGCTGATGTAGCTGGCCGCCCAGCCGTCGAAATCGTCGTGGTAGGCCGCCGGCAGGTACGCCTTGTACTGGTGCATCTCCGCCCCGGCATGGGTGTCGGCGGAGATCACGACGTACCGATCGATGGTGTCCCAGCTGGCGCCCATCAGAATCCTCCTTGAGCCGGCCTCCTTGAGCCGGCCATTCGAGGCTAGCCCTTCCTTGACTAATGTCAACTATCTCAGGTAAAAGCCGTCGACCACACGCCGGCGAATCTAGGTTCGAGGGTCCGCCCGGACCCGGGCCGTGATGCCACTGGCCGGGACACGGGGCCCCGGACTGCACGTTGGGACCGCGGCGGGGTGGCGGTATGGCCGGCTGGTCTGGCGGTGCGGACGCCGCGCCTGCCTGCCGACCGCCGGCGCGCTCGCCCCCGGCCCGCCGGCCGGTTGTGCCCTCCGGACGGGGTGGAAGAGGATGGGCACATGCCCTACCACCGGATGGCACCCGACGAGATCGACCGATTCCTCAAGGGCCCGCCGGCCCGCCCCGCGGTCCTGGCCACCGTGCGGGCGGACGGTCGGCCCCACTTGGCGCCCGTCTGGTTCGGCGTCGACGACGACGGGTCGATCGTGTGGAACACCGGGGAGTCGACCGTCAAGGGCCACAACCTGCGGCGAGCGGGGCGGGCCGCCATCTGCGTGGACGACGACCGCCCGCCCTACGCCTTTGTCACTGTCGAGGGCCCAGTCACCATCGACGACAACCTGGACGAGGTGCGGGCCTGGGCCGCCCGGCTGGGCGGGAGATACATGGGCGCGGACCGGGCAGAGGAGTACGGGGCGCGCAACGGGGTCCCCGGCGAGCTGGTCGTCCGCCTCCACCCCGAGAAGGTGATCTCGGCCGTCGACCTGGCGGAATGACCGCTACCGCCGCCGCGCCGGTAGCGTGCTGACGCATATGGCTACCGCCGGCCTCCTGGCCCTCCCCCGAGACGAGCTGCTGCGCCGGGCGCGAGCCCGGCGGGACGCCGCCCACGGCACCAGAGTCACCTACTCGCCCAAGGTGTTCATCCCGCTCACCATGCTGTGCCGGGACAAGTGCGGCTACTGCACCTTCGCCAAGGCCCCGGCTCGGATCGAGGCGCCCTACCTGACCGCCGATCAGGTCCTGGCCCTCGCCAAGCAGGGCGCCGAAGCGGGCTGCCACGAGGCCCTGTTCACCCTGGGCGAACGGCCCGAGGACCGCTACCCCGTGGCCCGCGCCTGGCTGGCCGAGAACGGTTACGGCTCGACCATCGACTACCTGACGGCCATGTGTCAGCTGGTGCTCGACGAGACCGGGCTGCTGCCCCACGCCAACGCCGGCGCTCTTTTTCCTGACGAGTTGGCGCAGCTGCGAGCGGTCACCGCCAGCCAGGGCATGATGATCGAGACGCTCCGGGCCGACCTGGACGCCCACCGGGGCGCACCCGACAAGACGCCGGCCCGCCGTCTGGCCACGCTGGAAGCCGCCGGCGAGCTCGGCATCCCCTTCACCACCGGGATCCTCGTCGGCATCGGCGAGGACCGGGCCGACCGGGCCGCTGCGCTCGAGGCCATCGCCGCCAGCCACGCCCGCCACGGCCACGTGCAGGAGGTCATCGTCCAGAACTTCCTGCCCAAACCCGGGACCGCCATGCACCGGGCCCCCGCCTGCCCGCCCGACGAGTTCCTCGACGCCATCGCCCTGGCCCGCAACATCCTCCCGGCCGACGTGCACCTGCAGGCGCCCCCCAACCTGTCCGACGACTTCGGTCCCCTGCTCGACGCCGGCATCGACGACTGGGGCGGCGTCTCCCCGGTGACCGCCGATCACGTCAACCCCGAACGACCCTGGCCCGCGCTCGACCGCCTCCGCACCACCACCGAGCAGGGCGGCTTCAGCCTGGCGCCCCGGCTCCCCATCTACCCGGAGTTCGCCCTGGCCCCCGCCCGGTGGCTCGACGAGGCCATGCGCTTCGCGGTCATGGACCGCGGCGACGCCGAGGGCCTGGGCCGGGACGACCCGGGCGCGGTGTTCCCGCAGAAGGTGGGCGAGTACAAGAACGTCGGCGACGGCGCCGAGGTGGTGCTGGTCGGGCGCCGCTCCACCCAGTGGTACTCCGGCGCCGACGTGCACCCGCCGCGCCTGCTGCCGGGGTCGCCCCGGGCCGGTGGCGCGGTCGGCGAGGTGCTGGCCGGCGTGCGCCTGGGCCAGGAGCCCGGTGAGGCCGAACTGGTAACGCTGTTTACCGCCCGCGGGCCCGAGGTGACCGCGGTGGCGCACCTGGCCGACGAGCTGCGGGCCGAAGCCGTCGGCGACGCGGTGACCTGGGTCAGCAACCGCAACATCAACTACACGAACGTGTGCACCTTCAAGTGCAAGTTCTGCGGGTTCTCGAAGGGGCCGCTGTCGCTCAACCTGCGGGGCACCCCGTACCTGCTCACCCTCGACGACATCGCCGGCCGGGTGCGCGAGGCCTGGGCCATGGGCGCCACCGAGGTGTGCCTGCAGGGCGGCATCCACCCCGACTTCGACGGCGACTACTACCTCGACGTCACCCGGGCCGTCAAAGACGCCGCCCCCGACATCCACGTCCACGGCTTCACCGCCCTGGAGGTGACCGAAGGAGCCCGCCGCCTCGACGAGCCGCTGGCGGACTACCTGCGCCGACTCATGGACGCCGGGCTGCGGTCACTGCCGGGCACCGCGGCCGAGATCCTAGACGACGAGATCCGGGCCACCCTGTGCCCGGACAAGATCAACACCGAGCAGTGGCTCGAAGCCCACCGCACCGCCCACTCGGTCGGCCTCCGCTCCAACATCACCATCATGTTCGGCTCCATCGAAGCGCCGAGGCACTGGGCCCGCCACATCGTACGGACCCGGGCCCTGCAGAAGGAGACGGGCGGCTTCACCGAGTTCGTGGGCCTGCCGTTCGTCCACATGGCCGCCCCGATCTACCTGCAGCGCAAGGCCCGCCGGGGCCCGACGTGGCGCGAGGTGGTCCTGATGCACGCGGTGGCGCGCCTCGCCTACCGAGGACTCATTGAAAATATCCAGGCGTCATGGGTGAAGCTCGGCGCGGACGGCGCCCGCCAACTGCTCATGGCCGGGGTCAACGACCTGGGCGGCACCCTCATCAACGAGAACATCTCCCGGGCCGCCGGCGCCAGCCACGGTCAGGGCCTCGACGAGGACGGCTTCCGCGCCATCGTGGAGCCGCTGGGCAGGACCCTGGAACAGCGCACCACCCTGTACGGGCGGGTCAACGCCGGGGTGGCCTAGCTTTC
>DASXZS010000105.1:0-7048 GCA_036501785.1 Acidimicrobiales bacterium
GGGGCTCTGCAGCACCACCTCACACGGCACGCCGGCGTCGTCCAAGGCCGCGAACCAATCGTCGGCCGGTTTGGCGAGAAAGGCGGGTTCCAACTCGGCCGACAACTCGGCGGCGTGGGCGTGCCGACCGGCGGCGTCGGCGAAGCGGGGGTCCTCGCGCAGCTCGGGCCGCCCGACGGCGCCGGTTAGGGCCCGCCACTCGTCGTCGGCCGGAGCAACCACCGCCAGCCAGCCCGCGGCGGTCTCGTAGAAGCGATACAGCGGGTCCAGCCCGGTTTGCATGCGGTCGAGGTGGGCCCGCTCCGGGATCCCCTCCCCGCCCGTCACCACATCCGAAGCGAAGACCATCCCGGCGTTGAGGATGTTGGTCTCCACCTGCTGGCCCCCGCCCGTTCGCTCCCGGTGATACAACGCCTGCAGGACCCCGAGGACCGAAAGGAGCCCGGCGGCCGCATCGCACATGCCGAACCGGCTCCACTGCGGGGCCCCGCCGTCGAAGGCCCCACCCTGCTCCCATTCGAGGCCGGCGAGCGCCTGGCCCATCTGGTCCACTCCGGGCCACGGGGCAAGGGGCCCGGAGTTCCCGTATCCCGTCAGGTGGCAGTGCACGATGCGGGGGTTGATGGCCCGGGCCTGCTCGTACCCGAAGCCCAGCCGCTCGGCCACCCCAACGCGCATGTTGTAGTGGAGCACGTCGGCCGAGGCGATCAGGCGCCGGGAGATCTCCTGGCCGCCCGGCGACTTCAGGTCGACGGCGATGCTGCGCTTCCCCCGCTGGCAGGCGGCCCATAGGAACCCGCCGGCAGTACCGACCGCGCGGGAGATGTTGTCGATCTTGATCACGTCGGCGCCCAGGTCGGCCATGACCATGGGCCCGAAGGGCCCGGCCAAGGCCACCCCGTAGTCGAGGACCCGCACCCCCGACAGGGCGTACGTAGGCGAGGCCGCGGCGGCCGGCGCCACGGAGCCCTCGGCCGGTGGCCGGGCCGAGCCGCTCCCCTCCAAGTGGTAGCTATGACCGAGCTGCCGCGTCAACCCGTGACCCGGGACGTCCACATCGGTGACGACGCCATTGTGAACGACCTGCGGATGGGTGTGGCACTCGCCCGGCGCCAAGCAGGGCTGGGCCGCCACCTCGTTGGCCCACAACAGCTCGAGCCACTCGTCCCGAGTCCGTGATCGGAACAGTCGCTCCACCGCGTCCTGGTACCGCCGGCGGCTGTCATGGTCACCCAGGCTGCGGACTGTGTCGAGCTCCGGGTCCGCCAGCCCGAAGCCGGCGACGCCCACCGTGATGGCATTGGGCATGGGGTGGAACCAAGCGTCGGCGGCCGAATACGTCGGGGTCGGCAGGAGGTCGCGGTACTTGAACACCGTGGTGAGATCAGGGGTCGGGCGCTCGGCCTGGGTCCACAGCATGGTCGTCCACAGGATGGCGCCCTGCATGAGGGAGGTCTCCACGTGTTGGCCCTGTCCAGTGACCTCCCGCGTCCGCAGGGCGGCGTTGATCCCGCCCGAGACGAGGAAGACAGCGCCGTACGACGGCAGCGGGGTGTGCAGGAAGGTGGGGCCGTCCCGCCGCCAGGCCGGTTGCTCGCCGGCCAGCCCGGATCGGGCCTGCACCAGAGCATCCCAACCGGGCCGGTCGGCCCAGGCTCCGGACCGGCCGTAGCCCGTCACCGAGCAGGTAATGAGACGGGGGTCAGCCGCCCGCCAGGCGTCGAGCTCGACGCCGAGCCGGACGGCGCGGCCGGGGGCGAACGTCTCGATCACCACGTCCGCGCCGGCTACCAGGTCTCGAAGCGAAGCCTGGCCCGCCCCGGTGGCCAGGTCGAGCCCGACTCGCTCCTTGTGGCGATCCCACACCAGCGGGCCCGGTCCGGCCTGGTAGGTCGGGTTCCCGCCCGGGCGATCCACCTTGATGACCCGGGCGCCATAGTCCCCGAGCAGCATGGCGGTCAGCGCCCCGACCATGCCGGACGCCACTTCGACCACCACCACGCCGTCGAGGACCGTCGTCAACCGGCCCCCCTCCGCGACATCCGACTCGACCACGCCAGGACTCTAGGCAGGTCTTCCGCGCCGACCGCGCCTGGACACCGCGACGACGTCTGTCCGATGGCGGGCGTTCCAGTTGGCTGCTAGAACACGGCAGGTGGACATGGAAGCGCGCCTCCAGTCGCTCGAGACCGAGGTGGCGCGGCTGCGCGACGAACTGGACGTCCTGCGGGTAGTAGCCAGCTACGCGCCCAGCATCGACGGCGGCGCAGCCACCGAAGCCCCTCTTTTTTGGACCGAGGACTGTCGCTACGACAGCGACGCGGCTGAGCCCTTGGCCGGACGGCCGGCGATCGAAGCTTTGTCGGATCGGGTTGGTCATCTGCCCATCGGTGCCGCCCACTTCATGAACCTCCCGGTGGTGGTCGTCGACGGCGACCGGGCCACGGTCACGGGCGAGTCGCACACCTTCCACCAGGAGGAAGGCCGCTACGTCGTGGCCCGGGTCAGCGCCAACCGATGGGAGCTGGTTCGCGCCGACGGCACCTGGCTGATCCAGTCCCGGGTCAACCGCATTCTCGACGGCAGCGACGAAGGCCGCCAACTCCTGGCCCGGGGCATTCGCGAGTCCCGGCCGCAGCCGCCGACCTGAGACCATGCACTTCCTGGTCCTGGCCTGGGACGCCCCGGGCGAAGCCAGCGTGGCCCGACGGGACGCGGTACGTCCCGCCCACGCCACCTCCATCCGCGACCTCTGGGAAAAAGGTCACGTGGTGCTCGGAGCCGGCCTCCTCGACGATGCCGGCGTGGTGCGCGGCTCGCTGGTCGTCGTCGAGTATCCGAGCCGCACCGAGGTAGACCAGTATCTGGCCACCGAACCCTTCGCCACCGAGGGCGTATGGGAGCGCGTCGAGGTGCACCCGCTGCGCGTCGGAGACTTCTACCTCCAGCGATGACGCAGGCCATCCGGCAACTCGACGTCGAGTTCACCTCCGAGGGACGCCTGTTGCGTGGCTGGCTCCTCTTGCCCAACGGAGCCGGGCCGTGGCCCGGGGTGGTGATGAGCAGTGGGTTTGCCGGCGTCAAAGAGGGCTTCCTCGGCAACCCCTTCCACACCGTCGTCGCCGGGGCCGGCATCGCCGTCCTGCTCTACGACCACGCCAATACCGGCAGCAGCGAGGGCGAGCCCCGCCAGGAGCTCGATCCGGTGCTCCAGCAGCGGGGCTACCAGGACGCCATCACCTTCCTCTCCGACCGGGATGACGTCGACGCCGGGCGCATTGGTGTCTGGGGTACCAGCTACTCGGGCGGGCATGTCCTGGGGGTGGCGGCCCACGACCGCCGGGTTCGAGCGGTGGTGGCGCAGGCCATGACCATCAGCGGGCACGGCAACCTCCTCCGCCGGCACGGGCCCGCCCGGTATGCCGAGCTCCAACGCCGGTGGGCCGACGAACGACTCCAGCTGATTCGCGGCGGCAGTCCGACCCTGGTACCGGCCTTCGCCGACGACAGCGAGAGCGCCCGCTACCAGGCCGCCCGGCCCCTCGAAGAGCGCCGCAACTGGCGCAACCAAGTGACCGTACGGACGTGGGAGCTGTACGACGGGTACGAGCCGGGCGCCTTCATCGACCGCATGGCGCCGACTCCTCTGCTGATGATCGTCCCCCTCGACGACACCATGACGCCCACCGAAGACGCGCTGGCGGCCTACCAGCGCGCCGGTGAGCCGAAGCGCCTGGTCACCGTCCCGGGCTCGCACTACGCGGTGTACAGCGACCAGTTCGAAACCACCAGCCGCGAGGCCCGGGATTGGTTCGTGGCCCACCTGCGGCCATGAGCTGGCTTATGTGACGATCTCGCTCGTCTGCATGATTGGGGTAATCGTGGTGTAGTTGGCCACGTCGGCCAGTATCGCGGCAGTGCCCGCGGCGGCCATGGCCGCGGCCAACGCGTCCTGCGATTCGAGGCGGAAATGGACGGCCGCCACGTACGGCCCGTCGACGCCGCGGTCGATCTCGGCGCCGTCGAGGCCCCAGGTCTTCACGGCCAGCGGCACGTGCTTATCGCGGTAGTAGTCGTGATCGAAGGTGGCGCCTTCGGTAACCGGGTAGAACACGCTGAGTCGGATCATGACCCCAAGTCTGTCATGGCGCGACGCGGATCACCGCGGCGCCGGTGACCCGGTCGTGACGCAGATCAGCCAGCGCCTGGTCGGTGGTGTCGAAGCGGTAGGGCGTCGTCGTCGGACGTACGCCGAGGCGGTCCGCCAGGGCCAGGAGCTCCTCGCCGTCGGCGCGGGTGTTGGCCGTCACGCTACAGACGGCTCGTTCTTCAAAGAGGTGCTGCTGGTAGTTGAGGCTCGGGATGTCACTGAGGTAGATCCCGGCTATGGCCAGGGTGCCGCCGCGGTCGAGGGCCGCCAAGGCCACCGGAACCAGCGTTCCCACCGGAGCGAAGAGGATGGCCGCGTCGAGCGGTTCGGGCGGCATGTCTGACGCGTCACGGGCCGACGCCGCGCCCAGCCGGAGGGCGAGCGCTTGCGCCTCGGGCGACCGAGTGAGGACGTGCACGGTGGCGCCCTCCGCCAAGGCGATCTGGGCGGTGAGGTGAGCCGAGGCTCCGAACCCGTAGATACCGAGGCGGCCGCCGGCAGGCAGCCGCGAGCGCCGTAGGGCCCGGTAGCCGATGATCCCCGCGCACAGCAGGGGGGCCGCCGCCTCATCGTCGAAGCTGTCCGGCAGCAGGTAGGCGAAGCGCTCGTCGGCGACCGCGTACTCGGCGAAACCGCCGTCGGTATCCCAGCCGGTGAAGCGGGGATCGAGGCACAGATTCTCACGCGATTGCCGGCAGAACCGGCACCGTCCGCACGAGGCTGCCAACCAGGCCAACCCGACCCGCTGGCCCACGTGCAGCCGGCGGCAATCCGGTCCGAGCGACTCGACTCGGCCCACCACTTCGTGGCCGGGCACGGACCGGGGACGGTGAGGGGCCAGGTCCCCCTCAGTGAGGTGCAGGTCGGTACGGCAGACGCCGCATACGGAGACCTTCACCAGCACCTGGCCGGGACCAGGTTCGGGAACGGCCCGCTCCGCGAACTGGAGGGGATGGGAGTCGATCGGGCCCGGGGTGACGACTTCCCAGGCCAACATTCGCCTCGTGGGCACGCGTCGATCGTAGGTTGCGGACCGGGCTGCCACCCGCGGACGTCCGTCCGAGGTCTGCCAGCATGGCGCCGTGCATTTCGAAGCCCGTGGCGCGCCCGTTTCGGCGCGAGCCGCCTGGGCCAAAGACGTGGGCGTGCTCGTTGGGTACCTGGTCCTGGGGGTGGTCCTGTACTGGCGGGTGTGGCGCTCGCACCCGGCCACGTGGATGCAGCTCGGCGGTGACCAGTGGCGCAACGTGTGGTTCCTGCAGTGGACGCCGTGGTCGATCCTGCACGGGCACAGCCCGCTGTACTCCGGGGCGGCCAACGTTCCCGGCGGGGTCAACATCTTGCTGAACGCCGGCGCGCCCCTTCTCGGGGTGCTGTTCAGCCCGGTAACCCTGCTCTTCGGCCCCGTGGCGGCGTTCAACGCGGCGTCGACCTTGGCCCTGCCCTTGTCCGCGGCGGCGGCCTACGTCCTGATACGGCGGTTCACCCGTTGGCGGCCGGCGGCGGTCGCCGGCGGGCTCCTCTACGGCTTCGGTCCCGCCGAGGTGGTCCACGGGCTGGAGGGCCACGTCAACCTGGCGTTCGCCCCACTCGTGCCGCTGATCTTCCTGGCGTCACATGAGCTCGTGGTGCGGCAGCGGGGGAACGCCGCCCGGTGGGGAGTGGGGTTGGGGCTGCTCGTGGCCGCCGAGTTCTTCGTGTCCGCCGAGGTGGTGCTGGAGACGGTCGTGGTCGGGGCCCTGGTGGTCGCCCTGGCCGCGGTGATCCGTTACCGGGAAGTGGTCCGGGCCCGGGTGGCCTTCGCCGCCAAGGGGTTGGCGTGGGCCGGCGGGACCGCCGCAGTGCTGTTGGCCGGGCCGGTGTGGATCATGGCGCGCGGGCTGGGTCACATCTCAGGACCGGTGCAGCTGGTCGCCCAGGTCTACCGGGCGAATCTGATCGCGCCTTTCATACCCGACAGCCGGCAGCTGATCCTGGTGCACAGCCTGCGGTCGACGGCCGACCATTTCGCCGGCAGCACGGGCGAGAACGGCTCTTATCTCGGTATCCCGTTGCTGTTGTTGGTGGCTGCCGGTCTGATCTGGCGGCGCCGCGACCCGGTGGTGCTGGTGGGCAGTGTCGGCGCCGCGCTGGCATTCGTCCTGTCGCTCGGCGGCGCCTTGCACGTGCGCGGCACGCCGGCGATCACCGGCAGTGGGGCGGCGAGTGGATCGGTGCCGCTGCCGGAGGCGGTCTTGTACAAGATCCCGCTGCTCGAGAACCTGATCCCGGCTCGTTTTGCCCTCCAAGCGACGCTCCTGGTGGCGGTCGTCGGCGCGGTGATGTTGAGCCGCGTACATGAACAGTTGCGCGCTCGTCTGCGGCCGGCCTGGCCGGCCACAGGGGTCCCGATGGCGCTGGCCGTGGTGGCGCTGATCCCGCTTCTACCGTCCGGGCTGGCGGCCGGGATCGGCCCGAACGGGACACCGGCCGGCTTCACCGCTGTGGCCCGGACCGTTCCGGCGGGCGCGGTGGCGGTGGTGTTCCCGTTCCCGACCGGGGCCTTCCCCGAGCCCAGCATGTGGCAAGCGGCCACCAAGTTCCGGTTCCGCATGCCGGGCGGATCTTTCTTCGTGCCCCAACCGCCTGCGTCGAGGATCGCTTTCTCGCAGGCCCTCGGGGGCTACACCTACGTCTCGCACACCGCAGAAATCTTGACCGAGGTGGGGCAAGCAACCCCGCCAGCCGAGACCCCGGCGGTGCGGTCCGCCCTCCTCGCCGAGTGGCGCGCCTGGCGGGTGGCAGCCGTCATCGCGGTGCCCGACGCCAGCGCCGACCCCGCGGCCTCGCGGGCGTTCCTCATCTGGCTGCTCGGTCCGCCTACCACCCAGGCCGGCAGCACGGTCGGCTGGACCGGCC
>DASXZS010000106.1:0-1570 GCA_036501785.1 Acidimicrobiales bacterium
GCCCTCACCCCGCGTCGGACCGCCACAACGGCCGGCCGCAGGGGGCTCCGTGGCGTCGGCGGACTTAATGGGTGAGAAGTCGTGAGTCCGTCGGAGATGTCCGGCCAGGGGCCGGTCCGCATCGCCTCGTCGGGGGGAGCACCAGGCGCCGCACCGGGAACCAGCGCGCCGTCAGGCGCCACCAAGGCAGTTACAGCGCCGTCAGGCGCCGCATCGACTGTGCCGTCAGGTCCGACGGTAGGTCGTCGTGGATGGCGAGATCTCGATCGTCGGCTGCTGCCCGTCCTCGGTCGGCTCACCGAACGGGACCGACACCTGTGCCGTCTCCTCGAGGAGCACCGTGTCCTCACCACCGCACAGGTAGCCGACGTCGGCTTCACCGGGGAACGACGAGCCCGCATGCGACTCGGCGAGCTGTACGCCCTCGACGTGCTCGACCGCTTCCGACCCCGCACCGGCGGGAACCCGGCCCCCTTCCACTGGGTCCTTGGCCCACTCGGTGCCGCCCTTGCCGCCGCCGAGGCCGGCATCGATGTGGCCGACCTCGACTGGCGCCGCGGCCTCGTCCACGACCTGGCCGCCAGCCAACGTCTGGCCCATCTCGTCGGCCTCAACGGCTTCTTTACCGCTCTGCTCCGGTCCGCCCGCACACGCCCTGGTCGCTCACTCGATGAGTGGTGGTCCGAGCGGCACTGCGCCCGCGAGTGGGGTGAGGTTGCTCGCCCCGACGGCTACGGCGTCTGGACCGAAGGCGATACCTCTCTGCCATTCCTCCTCGAACACGACAACGGCACCGAACGCCTCGCCCGCCTCGCCCAAAAGCTCGATGGCTACGCCAAACTCGCCGCCGAGGCCGGCCACCCCAACTGGGTCCTCTTCACTTTCCCCGGCCCCCGCCGCGAAGCCGACGCCGGCCGCGTCCTCGCCCACCCGGACGTTCCCGTCGCCACCGCCGCCCGATCACCCCACTCAGTACCCGGCTTCGCCCCCGACACCGACGTCTGGCTGCCCGTCGCGGCCAGCGGTCCGCGCCTTCGCCTCGCCCAGCTTGCCGGGCTCCCCACCGGCAGGTGACCATCGGCCTCGACGCCGCCGCCTCCTCAGGGCTTGGCACCAAGATCGCCTCTGGTGTCGCCGGCCTCGTTCTCCTGGTCGCCGTCCTCGCCGCCGGGGCGGGGGCCGGAGTCGCCTCGCTTCTCGGCGGCGGCGACAGCACCCCCAGCGCAACGGCAACCAACAACATTCCCGCCGCCATGCTCACCCTCTACCAAGAGGCTGCTGCCACCTGCCCCGGCCTCCCCTGGACGGTGCTCGCCGCCATCGGCACCGTCGAATCGGGGAACGGGACCTCGAACCTTCCTGGCGTCCACTCGGGCGCCAACTCCGCCGGTGCCGAAGGACCCATGCAGTTCGAACCGGCCACCTTTGCCGCCTACGACGCCCCCGTCCCCCCAGGCGGGGCCAACCCACCCAGCCCGTATGACCCGACAGACGCCGTCTACGCCGCCGCACGGATGCTCTGTGCCAACGGGGCGGCCAACGGCGCCAACCTCAATGACGCTGTCTTCGC
>DASXZS010000107.1:0-2438 GCA_036501785.1 Acidimicrobiales bacterium
GACGGTCGGCGGGGCCCTGGTGTCGACCGTGGGCTGGCGCGCCGTGTACCTGTGCAACGTCCCAGTCGGGGTGGTGGCCCTGGTCGCCGGCATCTATCTCCTGCCCCGGACCCGCGACCAGCTACCCCACCTCCCCACTGATCGCATCGGCGTGGGCCTACTGGCGCTCGCCACCACCGGGCTGCTGCTCGCCGTGTCCGCGGTCTCGGGCCTCTCCCTGCCGGGCTGGGGCGCAGCCCTCCTCGGCGGGGCCGCCGTCGCCGGCGTCGCGGCCTTCGCCGCCCGCCAGCGTCGGGCCCGGCACCCGCTGGTCGACCCCGCCTTGCTCGCCAACCGCGTCATCTCCGGGGGATTGATCGGTGCCCTGACCGGCTACCTGGTCCTGTTCGGCCCACTGGTGGTGGTGCCCGTGGTGCTGACCGACCACGGGGCGTCCGCCCTGCGGGTGGGACTGATCCTGACCGCTCTGCCCGGCGGCTTCGCTTTGGCCGCCACCCTCGGCGGGCGCCTCCTTCCCCGCGGCTGGAGTGATCCGACCCGGGCCACCGTCGGCGCCCTGGTGAGCGGCGCTGGCCTGGTGGCCGCGCTGGTTGCCCCCCTCACCCAGGCCTGGTTGGTGGCGACGCTGGCCGTGGTCGGGCTGGGCCTGGGCACCTTCACGCCGTCCAACAACACCCTGATCATGGCGGCCATCCCCCCCGACCGGTCCGGCACCGGGGGTGGGCTGCTCAACATGACCCGAGCCCTCGGCACCGCCCTCGGTGTGGCCCTGGTGACGATGGCCGTCCACCTCGGCGGCTCAGCCGACTGGGGCGCCCGCCTGGCGCTGGGCCTGCTGGCGGCGGCCGCCGCGGTGGCCGCCGGGACCGGGTGGGCGGGCCGTCAGGGCCGGTGGGCTTCGAAAGCCGACCGGCGCCCCGCCCGGCGAAGGGCCTGCGCCACCAGCTCGTCCACCAGGGCCGGGTAGCGGACGCCCGACGCCCTCCACATGCGGGGGTACATGGAGATGGGGGTGAACCCTGGGATGGTGTTGACCTCGTTGAGCAACAGACCCCGTCCCCCCTCCTCGAAGAAGAAGTCGACCCGAGCCATGCTGTCGACCCGCAAGGCCCGGCAGGCGGCGATCGCCAACCGCCCCATTTCCGCGGCCACACCGTCCGGCAGCGAAGCGGGGACCTCCAGGGCTGCCGCCCCGTCCACGTACTTGTCCTCGAAGTCGTAGAAGTCGTGGCTGGGGATGATCTCCCCGGGCACGGAGGCTCGGAGGTCGGGCCAGCCCAGCACGCCGATCTCCAGCTCCCGACCACGAACCGCCTCCTCGATGATCACGAACTCGTCGAACCGCCGGACCAGGTCGACCGCTGCCGCCAGGCCGGCGCCGTCCTCGACCCGCGAGATCCCGATGGACGAGCCCATGTTGGCCGGCTTGACGAAGACCGGCCATCCCAGCGTGCGCTCGACCCGGTCCGCCAGCCCCTCGTCGATCTCGTGTTCTCGGAAAAAGAGGTACCCCGCTTGGGGCAACCGGGCCGCAGCCAGGAGGGCCTTGGTCAGGCCCTTGTCCATGGCGGCCGCCGAGCCTGCCACCCCCGGACCGCAGTACGGCACGCCGGCGATTTCCAGCAGTCCCTGCACGGTGCCGTCCTCGCCCATCGGCCCGTGCAGGAGGGGCAGCACGACCACCGGTCCGGCGCCCGTCTCGGTAACGGCACGTACGGGCTCCAGGGAGGTGGAACCGCTCTCCCCGGCCCCGGGCAGGTCATCGGGGGAGGGGAGGGCCCGGGCCGGCAGCCCCGTCGCCAGGGCCGCCGTGGTGTCGACCCATCGGCCGTCGGTGGTGATGCCGACAACGCGCAGGTCGTAGCGCTGCGGGTCCGCGGCGGCGACGACATGACGGGCGGAGATGCACGACACCTCGTGTTCCGCCGATCGCCCCCCGTACAGCACCAGCAGGCGGATTCGAGGCTCGGGTTCGATGCCGGGCATGGCTGCCGACGCTAACGGGCTTCGCACCGGAACTCCGGCCGCCGGCGGCAGTGGGCGCCTATCGCTGGAAGTGAGCCGTCCGGCCGGTCAGGGCCCCGACTGACCGGCCGGAGGTTGCCACCCCCTCGATGTGGGAAGACCGACGCGTGTGTCGCCGGGCCGCAGGACCCAACCACGTCCAAGCCACGCCACGCTCCTGTCTCCTGACGGTCCGCCGAGCGAACGCTCGGGGTTGGCGTCGCCGGGATCTGGAGCAACGGGCCGCGGCACCGACCCGATTGGGTCGTATCCGAACTTAGCGGCGAGGGTAGCACCGATCCGACCGCGCCGTTCCCTCGGCGCGCCGTGACCGGCTCGGCGTAGGGTTGGGGCGGCATGCCGCTGCGACGCCAGGTCGTTTGTGCCGCGCCTGCGTTGAGGAGCTGGGCGTGTCGGGGGCCGCCCTGGCTGTG